>CBDUYZ010000487.1:0-1511 GCA_965371575.1 uncultured bacterium | reverse complement strand
CCATTATCGATGCCCTGCTCCGGGAGTCCCTGCTGACCGGCGGGCTGAAGGACATGAAGCTCGTGGCCGAGGATGAAGTGACCCTCAACCGGCCCAGCCTGATCCTCAACACCCTTCGCAAGGATCCGACCAGCAACCAGGACGAGGGACTGCGCCGGCTGTACAGCCTGCTGCGTCCGGGCGATCCTCCCAACGAGGAAGTGGCGAGGGCCCTGTTCGAGCGTCTTTTCTTCAACGAGAAGCGCTACGACCTGGCCGAGGTCGGCCGGTACAAGATGAATCGCCGGCTCAAGCTGGACGTGGACCCCAAGACCACGACCCTGACCCCCGCGGATTTCCTGGCCATCGTCCATGAGATGATCGGGCTGTTCCTGGGCCATAGTTCAATCGATGACATCGATCATTTCGGCAACCGCCGGATCCGGTCGGTGGGCGAGTTGCTGGCGAACCAGTTCTCCGTCGGGCTGAGCCGCATGTCGCGGATCCTCAAGGAACGGATGAACCTGGCGGACAAGGAAAAGCCGATCAGCCCCGCTGACCTGGTTAATGCGCGCACGGTTTCCGCCGTCATCCAGTCGTTCTTCGGCAGCAGCCAGCTGAGCCAGTTCATGGACCAGACCAATCCCCTGAGCGAACTGACCCACAAGCGGCGCCTGTCCGCCCTGGGACCAGGGGGTCTGCACCGTGACCGCGCCGGTTTCGAGGTGCGTGACGTTCACTACACCCACTACGGGCGGATGTGTCCGATCGAAACGCCGGAAGGTCCCAACATCGGCCTGATCGCGAGCCTGGCGACCCATGCCCGGATCAACAGCTTCGGCTTCATCGAGTCTCCCTACCGCCGGGTGGATAAGGGAGTCGTGGGTTCGAAGACCGACTACCTGACCGCGGACCAGGAAGATGTCGTGACCATCGCGCAGGCCAACGCCCCGCTGACCCCCAAGGGGACGTTCAAGGCGAAAAAGGTCCTGGCCCGCTTCAAGGGCGAGTATCCGATGGCCTCTCCGACGGAAATCGACTACATGGACGTGTCGCCCAAGCAGATCGTTTCGGCGGCTGCTTCGTTGATTCCCTTCCTGGAGCACGACGATGCCAACCGGGCACTCATGGGCTGCAACATGCAGCGCCAGGCGGTGCCGCTTTTGCGGTCCGATTCCCCCATCGTGGGCACGGGCATGGAAAAGAAGGTTGCCATCGATTCGGGAGCCGTCGTGGTTGCCGAGGCCAAGGGCACGGTCGAATCCGCGACCGCGGAATCCATCGTGATCCGGTACGACGATCCCGACAAGGTATCCAGCGGAAACTTCTTCGACCAGGGTGGGCTCGTGGAGTATCCCCTGCGCAAGTTCAAGCGTTCCAACCAGGATACCTGCTACAACCAGAAACCCCTGGTGGTGCCGGGCCAGAAGGTGGAGGCCAACCAGCCCATCGCCGATGGTCCCTGTACCCAGAACGGTGAACTGGCCCTGGGCCGCAACCTCCTGGTGGCCTTCATGCCCTGGGGCGGCTAC
>CBDUYZ010000486.1:0-1534 GCA_965371575.1 uncultured bacterium | reverse complement strand
TACGCCACGGTCAACAGGGTATCAGGTCCAACCCGTCATGGACAGGGGACAAAGGGCTCATTTCTGCATATTGTTTTGTTCTTGACCGCTTAATGGAGGCCGTGAACCAATAAGTATTGTGGCAACCTGCTGGGCGATCCTTTCCCCAATCGGAAATGGATCAGGCGGCAGGCCAGGTCGACGGGATCGGTGACTGAATCACCTGTCAGACGAAGGGACATGGGGTCATGGACCACCCGGTCATTCTCTACGACGGACATTGTGCCTTGTGCAACGTCTGGGTCCGTTGGGTATTGCAGCACGATCCGGAGGGGTTGTACCACTTTGCACCCATCCAGTCCGATTTCGCCCGGGCCTTGCTGAAGCGCCACGGAATGGATGTCCGTGGAATCGACACGGTCGTGGTCGTCCAGGCGGGAAAAATACTCATCAGGTCCGATGCGCCCCTGGCTGTCGTGTCCCGATTGCCCGGTCCATGGAAATTGCTTTGGTACGGCAGATTCATCCCACGATTTTTGAGAGACGGAGTTTACGATAAAGTCGCCCGCAACCGCTTCCACTGGTCGCAGCCCCTCGCGGATTGTCCTCTTCCACGGGCGGAATTCAGGGATCGATTCCATGCTTGATATTTCTTCTGCTGCACCTTTCGGAAAGCCCACGGCATTCTGAAGCCATGCCCCACCACGCCCAAACCGGTGGCGCTTCGGCATCCCACGGGTACTCTATTGATAAGAGCTCAGTTGTTCGACCCCATCGACCTGGAGGACCGTGATGAATACGCGCACCGAGACGGATTCCCTCGGTCAGGTGGAAGTTCCGGACCATCGGTACTGGGGTGCCCAAACCCAGCGTTCCCTGGATAATTTTCCCATCGGCGGCCACCGTATGCCCCGTGCCCTTCTCAGGGCACTCGGTATGATAAAAAAAACGGTGGCGACGATCCATGAGGAGCTTGGGTTGCTGGATAGCCCAATAGCCGACGCAATCCGCCGCGCGGCCGACGAAGTGATCGACGGCACCCTCGACGATCATTTCCCCCTTGTCATCTGGCAAACCGGATCCGGCACCCACACCAACATGAACGTCAACGAGGTGGTTGCCAATCGCGCCATCGAGATTCTCGGCGGCAGGTTGGGCAGCAAACATCCGGTGCACCCGAACGATCACGTCAACCTCGGACAAAGCTCGAACGACACTTTCTCGACGGCGATGCACATTGCCGCCGCCGAAGAATTGCAATCCCGTCTTATCCCATCCCTTGAGCACCTGCACACGATCCTGGGTGAAAAGGCAAGCGAGTTCAGCGACATCGTCAAGGTCGGCCGCACCCACATGATGGACGCCGTACCGATTTCTCTCGGCCAGGAGTTTTCCGGCTACGCCTACCAGGTGGCGCGGGCCACCGCTGGCATCCGCATGACCCTGCCCGATCTGTACCAACTGGCCCAGGGCGGGACGGCTGTCGGAACGGGTTTGAACTGTCATCCGGAATTACCAACGCGCTTCGCCGCCGCCATCGCCGAGTACACCGGCC
>CBDUYZ010000485.1:0-1537 GCA_965371575.1 uncultured bacterium | reverse complement strand
CCATTGATTTCTCGGCGGCCTCGCTTTACTCCAGTTCCTACATCATGCGGGCCCTGCCCAGCCTCAGGGACGATGGCCTAGGGGAGGTCACCCATCCGGAGGTCCTGCTGTGGAACGATTTCGGCAGCCTGGGCGGTGAGGACGAGTGGTTCACGGCCCTGTACAACCTGGGCTTTGCACCGGGTGAGGACTACGACATCTATTACACCAACGCGCCGAACCAGGGCGAAGGCAACGGGTTGGGCGGGCGCGCCACCCTAAACCAGCTCACCGGCTACAGGACGATCCTGTACTCCAGCGGCGACGCCAGCCTATACACGATCACCGACAACGTGGTTTCCAGCGATGCGGGCGACGACATCGGTCTGTTGAATGCCTGGCTCTACGAGGGGAACAAGAACCTGCTGCTGACGGGCAGCAACCTGGCCTGCGATCTTGCGGCCAACAACGGAGCGGCGGGCGTAGCTTTCCTGGGCTGGCCCGCGATCACGCTTACCACCTGCGACGTAAGCCCCGAAGTGGGCGGACAGCTGTCCCCGGTCGTGATGCCGGTGCCCGGCACTCCCGTGACCATGCAGTCCGAATGCTGGGTTGCCTACGGGGATTACCCCGATGTGCGGCAGTTCGACGAAGTGGCCTTGGCCACCGGCACGATCCTGCTGGCCGAATTCACCGGCCCGGGCTGCACACCGGGCGCCTTCCCCGGCACGGTGGCGGCCACGCTGGCCAACGACCCATTATACAACAACAGGGTCATATATCTGCCCTACGACCTGATGGATATCTACGATCCGATGAAGGCGTATTATTCGATCGCGCAGCGGACCTTGCTGCTGAGTGATTTCCTGAATTTCTTCGGCCAATGGGGAAACCCGATAAATATGGCCAGGGTGCCTGATTTGCAAAACTCCACCGCGGTCACAGCCGCCACGCAGGCGGTTTCGGTCTTCGTCCTGCCCGACGGCACCGGAGACCCGCTGAGCATGGCGACCATTTTCGGGGGCGCCAAGGCCGACGCCACGATCACCCTGACCCTGTGTGACTGGGATAGGCAACCCATCGCCGGGTATCCAGCAGAGGACATGTGGTTGGAGACCACCATGGGCGGTCTGCGGCTCTGCGAAGGCGGCGGCATCGCCGACGCCAACACCGACGCCAACGGAATGACCACCTTCAGCGGACCGTTACGGGGAGGGGGTTATTCTGATTGGAATGGCGGCGAACGACTCCACATCGTGGTGGCCGGCGAATCGTTGGATTCCTGGTTACAGATCGTTTTCAACAGTGCGGATATCAACGGGGACCTGCAGGTGGACGCGGCTGATGAGGCCTTGTTCACCTCGGACCTCTATGGCGGTTACAACTACCGCAGCGATTTCAACTGGGACGGCGTGGTGAACATTTTAGATCTGGTCCGCTTCCAAAATGGATTAGGTGCGTCATGCTGGGTGGATACCAGTGTCTCCGGGGTCAATGCCTCGCAGATACCCCGCCATTGCGATCTGTACGACAGCTATCCGAATCCCTTCAACCCTCA
>CBDUYZ010000484.1:0-1555 GCA_965371575.1 uncultured bacterium | reverse complement strand
GTTCAGGTGCCGACGGGTCTGTCCGTCCAGGTAGATCGCGGACGCCAGCCAGACCAGGACAACCAGGATCCCCAGGCGACCCAGGTCGGCCAGTACACCCAGAGCGGTGCGGCGGCGCGTGAGCTGCCGCATATTCCGGGACATCATCAAACAGTCACGACCCAGTCCGACGGCGGCCACGCAAGCGGCGAAGAAGAGTTCTTCCGGTTCGTCTTCGCCGTGGGGCGCGATAGCGTCGGGCCAGATCGCCGGTGGCGGCAGGGGAAACCCCAGGTGTTCCGCGAATTCCTCCCGGGCTTCGGCCAGGTCGGGTCCGTCCCAGTCCATCGACGCGGTCGGGGCCAGAATCTTGTCGAACAGCAGCTGTCCCGAGCGTCCCACCACCAGGTAGTGGGCACCGTCGTTGCGGACGATGATGCTGCGGGCTCCCGACTCGTCGGACGGGGAATCCCCGCCACCGACCTGCTCCATGGCGTACGCCCAGCTCCATCCCTCGGGAATCAGGCCCACGATGTTCAGGTCGGCATCGGCCAGAGGTGTGAGGAACTCCTCCAGGCGGTCGTTTCTGGCCACGTACACCGCGACCTTGGTGAAGCCGTCCTCCCGGGTCGGCAGGGGCATCCACACCCAGGTGAAATTCTCGACGGCAAGGGGCAGTTCGCCGGCCAGCAGATGGGGCAGCATGGCTTCGATCTCGCCAGGGGATTCGGCGGGCACGCGGAAGTGACGAACCAGGGTCCGATCCCGGGGCAGGCAGATACAAACGGGTTCGCGACCGGGGATCCCCGGTATCCCGAAATCCAGGGCGGGGTCGCTGCCGGACAAGCAGGTCGCCTTGTCCACGTGGAAGAGCCGACCGTCCAGCCGCCCCCGGGCCATGGTGACTCCGGCGTCGGAAAACACCAACCCGGTCATGCGCTGCATGGCGGACCACGGACAGACCAGGGGCACCCAGCGACCGATACGGCCCAGGAAACCGAATCTTCCCGGCTTCCGACGGCTCTGCATCGCGGCAGGGCAATGGCTTTTCAGTTCTCGGCCGAAGCGCATCGACTACCCCTAGTTCAACCAGTTCTCGGACCATTCCAGCACGCTGGGCGCACCGTAGTCCGTTCTTTCGAGTATGACGCGGATCTCACAGATGCCGCGGTAACCCGCGCCCCACCCGCGGGAAACCAGATGGAAGAATCGGGAATCCACCTTCAGCCTGCCCTCTCCGCTGAGAAACGCCAGGACCGCGGCTTCCTCGCTGTTCAGGAAACTGGCTCTGATCCCCGCGTCGTCGCTGCCCAGCCCCTGGAAATACTGGTCGTCCGCATTGCCCAGGATCCGGTCCGATCCCGAGCGCCATTCCAGGAACTTGAATACCACCCTTCTGGGCAACCCCACGGCCAACAGGACTTCTTTCGAGGCCGTGTTGACGTTCACTGCATTTCCATATCGGGAGACGTACCGCCGGGCGCTTTCGCGGCTGGATTCATCCAGGTCCGCCAACAGTTCGAAAGGCGGCAATGGGCGGGAGCCGGCGGTTTTTCTGGCCTCCAGGAGGACGGCG
>CBDUYZ010000483.1:0-1570 GCA_965371575.1 uncultured bacterium | reverse complement strand
CGTCGGACGGGTCCCAAACCGGCCATCCTGCTGGCGCTGAGTGTTTATCTGGTTATCAGCATCTTCGGGTTCTTCCTCCAATCAGCGACCCAGTTCTACGTCCTGGCCGGGCTGGTGGGCACGGTGCAGGGGGGCGCCCAGGCCTTGAGCCGGTCACTTTTCGCCAGCATGGTTCCCAGGCATCGCACCAGTGAGTTTTTCGGTTTCTACTCCAGCAGCGGCAAACTCGCGGGGGTCGCCGGACCCCTGGTGTTCGGGCTGGTCAGCCAGGGCACCGGCACCAGCCGGCTGGGGATCCTGTCGTTGATTGTATTTTTCGCCGTGGGAGGGTGGCTGCTGACCCGGGTCGATGTCTCCGCCGGTGAAGCCGAAGCCCGCCGGGCGGAGAAGGAGGCGGGATTCCAGGCGCCCGAAATGCCCTAGCTACTCAACATCTCTCCCTGTAGTTTGTGGTTATGATCGAGATGATAACACACATCATTGTCGAAACCTGGCTGGTCACGGCCCGGATGGCTGCCTGGCTGCTGCTTGGCTTCGTGGTGGCGGGCCTGCTGTCGGTGTTCATTTCGCCCGCCTGGCTGGAGCGCCACCTGGGCGGACGGGGGCTGGGGCCGGTGCTGAAGGCGTCCCTGTTCGGCGTGCCCCTGCCTTTGTGCTCCTGCGGCGTGATTCCCGTGGCGGCATCGCTCCGACAGCACGGCGCCAGCCGTGCGGCGACCACGGCTTTCCTTTTGTCCACTCCCCAGACCGGCGTTGATTCCATCCTGGTGACCTGGACCATGCTCGGCCCGTTGTTCGCCATCTTCCGCCCGGTAGCCGCCCTGGTGACCGGATTGCTGGGCGGCGGTCTCGTGCAGGTCTTCGACCCGGATCCCCATCAATCGTCGGCCGACGGCAAGGGCTTGGCAGGCGCCGGATCGGTGGACATCATCCGGCCCCGGGGTCTGGGGCCGAAAATTCGGGCCGCAGCGGACTACGGTTTCGTCATCCTGCCCGGAGATATCGGTCGGGCCCTGCTGATCGGCCTCATCATCGCGGGGATCCTCGGAGCGGTGGTTCCTGCGGAGTTCCTGTCCGGTTACCTTGGCCTGGGGGCACTGTCCATCGCCCTGATGATGATCGTGGGAATCCCGATCTATGTCTGTGCCACCGCCAGTGTGCCGTTGGCGGTCAGTTTCATCTTCATGGGCGCCACCCCCGGCGCCGCACTGGCCTTCCTGATCGCCGGGCCCGCCACCAACGCCGCCACGGTGACGACGATCGCCCGGGTGCTCGGCCGCAAGACGATGATCATCTACCTGCTGACCGTCGCGGTGAGCGCCTTCGGCGGCGGCCTGCTTCTGGACTGGCTTCTGCCCCGGGCGTCCGAGGCCATTCCCCTTTTCGCGGGTCTCGGTCATCACCATGAGAACATCGGTGGGTTCGAACACGTCGCCGGCGCAGCCCTGGTGCTTGTCATGACCTTCAGCTGGTGGCTTTCCCGTCGCCGGGGCCATGCCTGCGGTTGCGAAGAAAACGAGGTGTGCCGGGTGGATGACGATTCCCGCACCCTGGAGTTCGTCGTGGAGGG
>CBDUYZ010000482.1:0-1584 GCA_965371575.1 uncultured bacterium | reverse complement strand
GACTTTTTGATGCTATATTGTTTGTTTTCAATGTGTTGAAATTTCAAATTGGCCGTTGTGTCTCTTTTGACAATATAAATATGGTCAAAATCTCAGAAAAGTAAATAAATATGTTGTCAGGAAGCACCACAGATAGTGCCGTCCCAAAACGAGAACTTGCAGCCGATTTGGGGGATTCAGGCCTTGAAATCCCGCGAGCGCAAACCCAGCTCGCGCATTTTCCTTTGGAAACTCTGGCGGCTCATGCCGCATGTTTCCGCCGCCCGGGTCACGTTGCCCGCCGTCTCGGTCAACCGTTCGGTCACGAAGCGGGTTTCCCATTCATGCGTCATGAGATCCTTGGCCTCGTTGAAATTGGAGGGGCCGGCCGTGAAACCGTCCCCACCTTGGCCGAACATGTCGCCAAGCCCGATCATGCCGCCGGTGCAATTGATGACCGCCCGTTCCACGAAGTTCCGCAGTTCCCGCACGTTTCCGGGCCATTGCTCCTGGTCCATCCGGGATTCCACCGCAGGAGAAAAGCCTTCGATCTGGCGGGGGAATCGCGGCAGGGTTTCAGCCAGGAAATGCCGGGCCAGCGGCAGGATGTCACCCCGCCGTTCCCTCAGCGGGACCAGGTGGATGCGGTAGATGTTCAGGCGGTAGAAAAGTTCGGCCCTGAACTCGCCCTTGTCGATGGCCTTCTCCAGATCCTTGCTGGTGGCGGCCAGGATCCTCGTATCGACGCTCAGGTCCTGGTTGTCACCCAGGCGAGTGAAGACGTTTTCACCCAGGACCCGCAACAGCTTGATCTGGAACGGCAGCGGGCTTTCCCCGATCTCGTCCAGGAACAGGGTGCCGCCGGTGGCCAGTTCGAACTTGCCCACCCGCAGCTTGTCCGCCCCGGTGAAGGCGCCCTTGACGTGGCCGAAGATTTCCGACTCGATGATGTCCGCAGGCACGGCCCCGCAGTTGATGCCGACAAAAGGTCCCTCCCGCCGGGAGCTGCCCGCGTGGATGCGCCGGGCGATCATCTCCTTGCCGGTGCCGGATTGCCCGGTGATGAGGACCGTGGTCCCGGTGCCCGCCACCTGGTCCACCGTTTCCAGCAACCGGAAGGTGCGGTCGTCCCCGGCCACAAAAGACCCCGTCAAACGCCCCAGTTCGTCACGCTGGGCCTGGATCTGCCGCCCTCGCAGACTGGAGGCCAGGGCCTGGTCGAGAAGGTTGATCAGCTGGGGAAGATCGGCAGGCTTGGCGATGTAATGGAAGGCCCCCATCTTCATGGCCCGCACCACGGTGGACAGGTTCCGGCTGCCCGAGAGCATGATCACCGGAGGGGGATTCTCCCTTGCCCGGACCCTTTCCAGGATCTCCAGTCCGCTCATGCTTTCGTCGCCGAAATCAACGTCCAGCAGGACCACGTCCGGCCCCACCTTTTCCATCATGTCCAGGGCGCTTGTGCCGCTGTGGGCCTGGAAGATACTGTATCTGCTGCCCAGCACCGCGGTGAGGTCGGCGCAGTATTCGCGGTCGTCGTCGATCAGGAACAGCCGCGGCCCCGACATCTCAGCTCTCCCCCGATTTCAGGGCATCGACCAGGGC
>CBDUYZ010000481.1:0-1624 GCA_965371575.1 uncultured bacterium | reverse complement strand
CCTGGTCGAGCTTTCTCGGTTTTGCTCGGTCGACGTACCGCACCGGGTACGCCTCCCTCGCAAACCCTTGCGAGATCTCGACCAGGATTGAATTTTTCTCACTCACGTCACGCTCCTTCATGAATAATCCGGGATAATTGCAAGCAAGAAGGAAGGTCTGGTTTGGAACTGGTGGCCGTACAAATCCTGGTGTTGGTTTTTTCGGTGGTTGTGCACGAGGTCGCCCACGGCTGGGTGGCCTGGAAACTGGGCGACAATACCGCCCATGACGCGGGTCGGTTGACCCTCAATCCGCTGCCCCACATCGACCCTGTGGGCAGCATCGTGGTTCCGCTGATCCTGTCCTTCACCGGGGGTTTCATGTTCGGCTGGGCCAAGCCCGTACCGGTCCATCCCGGCCGCCTGAACAATCCCATGAACGATCACCCCAAGGTCGCGGCCGCGGGCCCGATCAGCAACCTGCTGCTGGCCATGGTGTTCGCCGTCCTGCTGGGCCTGACCGTGGCGATCGGCGGCTATCCCGCCTCGATGCACGGAGGCCACGGCGAGCCCTCTCTGATGAAGTTCCTGCTCACGATGTTCGAGACCGGAGTGATGATCAACGTGGTCCTGGCGATGTTCAATCTGTTGCCCTTGCCCCCGCTGGACGGGAGCTGGATCCTGAGCCGGTTCCTGCCGCCCGAAGCCCGGGCCAACTACGAGAACCTGCGGCGTTACGGCATGCTGATCGTGATCGGATTCCTGATGCTGGTTAGGTACACGCCCGTCGGCGCCCTGTTCTGGTCGGCCATCATGGCCGTGATCAATCCGTTCTTTCAGATCGCGGAAACCGTGGCCCGCCTGGGAGGATCCTGAGTCCTACCGGAATTCCTCCCCTGCGAGGTTCTCTTCACCGGAAAGGCCCCCCGTCATGCGACGGAGGGCCTTGTTTATCACCCAGCGAACGGGAACCATCTCCGTCTCAATCTGCTAACGGGATATGTCGTAAGTCCGGTGGTTCAGGGGAATCGTCAGATTCACCGTCGCGATGGCGCTCTCGTTGCCGACGTTATCCACGGCGTAGACACTGTACAGTGTGGAACCGGCCTTGGGATTTGCATCCTCGTAACGCGACACGAAAATCGGTTGGTCGACAAGGATTTCGGTGACGCTGCAATTTTCCCTGGTCACGATGTAGCCGGCCAGGTCGGGGTCGACGGTGCTCATGTCCCAGCTGATGATGGCCTTGTTGGCGGAGTAGTCCACGCTCAGGTTGGACGGGACGGCCGGAGGAGCGGTGTCCACCGGATTTACGAGAGTGACGGGATTGTCATCGCTGCATCCGGCGCACGCCAGGGCTGCGATGGCGATGAGCATGAAAGTCACGATCATCTTGTTGCTGACCATTGTGGTCCCTCCTTGAAAGTTCGCTAAGTTGCCCGATGGTTTCATGAATGGGCCGGAAGGTATCCGTTGCTGTGGCACAGTTGCTTGATGACTGCCCTTCCGGCCACATTCTCGGGAGGGCCATTTGCAAAGCGGGTGCCAACTGCAGAACCTGTTTCTCATGCACCTTAATGCCCTTAAAAAACAAGCAATTAGCGTCCAGTAACAGGAGTCCCGCGGAACCATGCGGACTCAGGAG
>CBDUYZ010000480.1:0-1630 GCA_965371575.1 uncultured bacterium | reverse complement strand
GGGTGCCGCCTTCGTAGCTGGATACCGCCATGAAATCAACCTCGTGGTGGATCGACACGCAGCGGGTCAAATCGGCCAGGAAGGGATAGGCGCCCTTGAGGATGCACACGAAGACGGGAATCGACCCCTCGTAGGCCCGGCTGATCTCGTTACCAAGCTGCCGGACACGGAGCTGGATTTCCTCGGAGGAAATCAGAATCCGGTCGATGAACGGATAACGGCGCAGATATTCCTGATCGTCGAAGGTCACGGTCCGCCTCCAGTTTTTAAAATGCCCGGGGCCGGCGCACGCCGGCCGCCTGTCAGGTCTCTTCCGATTTGGCCTGTTCAATCTCCTGGCCCAGCGCCCGCAGCCGGTCGCGTTCCCGGATGATGTCCTGGATCTTGGTGGCGATCAGATCGATGGCCACCTTGTTGAAACCGCCTTCGGGAATGATGAGATGGGCGTAGCGCTTGCTGGGCAACACGAATTGCAGGTGCATCGGACGCACGACGTTGAGATACTGGTCCATGACCGATTCCATGGTCCGGCCGCGCTTGTGGATGTCTCGTTTCATGCGGCGCAGCACCCGTTCGTCGGCGTCGACGTCGACGTACAGGCGAATGTCCATCAGACTGCGCAGCTCGGCGGCTTCCAGGACAAGGATCCCCTCCACGAAGACGATGTCGGCGGGCTCGCACAGGGCGGTTTCCTGCAACCTGCTGTGCGTGGCGTAGTCGTAACAGGGAATCTGGACCGAACAGCCGTCCCTGAGGGTCCGCAGATGCTCGATCAGAAGGGTGGTCTCGAAGGCATTGGGGTGGTCGTAGTTGATTTCGGACCGTTTTTCGAGGGGCAGGTGGGAATTGTCGTAGTAATAGGAGTCGTGATGGATGATCTGGATGGTCTTGCCGGGGCACGCTTCCCGCACGCGATGAGCCACCGTTGTCTTACCGGAGCCCGAACCGCCTGCGACCCCGATGACGACAGGCGGGAGTGGTTTGCCAGCCAGTTCCTTCATGGCGGAAAAATACCCGCCAACTCTCCGGCTGTCAATTTGGTAGTGGACCGAAGAGGCTGTATTCGGGAATAATCTCCGGAAACTCGCATTATACCCCCTTCGGGAGGCCGTCTTGCTCGCCAATGCCATCTCTCTTCTGGGTGTTCTCGTACTCCTGTCCCTGGCCAGTCTGCTGAGCAACAACCGCCGCCGCTTTCCCTGGCGCGTGGCCGGTTGGGGCCTGAGCCTGCAGTTCTTCCTTGCGGTGATCCTGCTGCGTACCCCCTGGGGTGAGGTCGTATTCAGCGGCGCGCGCAGTTTCGTCTCCCGGCTTTTGGCCTTCACCGACGCGGGCGCCTCGTTCCTGTGGGGCAATCTCTACCGCACCAGCGAGGATCTGGTGACCTACATCAACCCCGCAGCGGGCCACATCCAGGTTACCGATTCGGTCACGGGGCAGCTTGTGCCCATCGGCACGGTATTCGTCATCCACATCCTGCCGACCATCATCTTCTTTTCCAGCCTGATGGCCCTGCTCTATCACCTGGGAGTGATGCAGATCGTGATCCGCGGCATGGCCTGGGTCATGCGCAAAACCATGGGCACCAGCGGCAGCGAGAGCTTTTCCTGCGCCGCCAACGTCTTCGTGG
>CBDUYZ010000479.1:0-1633 GCA_965371575.1 uncultured bacterium | reverse complement strand
GCCGATCGTGGGGGTGAACACCTATCTGGATCCGAACGGTTCGCCGACTTTGATTCCCGAAGAGGTGATCCGTTCCACCACAGAGGAGATGGAGTTCGCCATCACAACCCTGGAGGCTTTCAAGGCCCGGAGCGCCGGGGTGTCGGCCGGAGCCCTGGCCGACCTGCAGAAAACCGCGGTCGAACACGAGAACACTTTCGAGGCGATGATCGAAGCGGCGAAAAGCTGTACGCTGGGCGAGATCTCCGGGGCGCTGTACAAGGTCGGAGGGCAGTATCGGCGGTCCATGTGAGGTGCTTCGGGGTGACGGATTGCCCACGCGTCGGTGTGGCTGTGCCGTCACCCCGCTCTCGCCGAGGTATTCTCCCCAACTCATCCTGTGTCCGGGGTATGCCACTGAGATGAATGGCAATATCTATGATGTACATTCCACCGGCGGTCGGTGTTGCGGATCCGCTATCATCGATCCCTGCAACACTTTGTTCCGCTGTGTACCCTTGCCGTCGGATTCCACCCTGTCGATGAACCGTTTGTAATCGCTGGCGCCGCGCGAATGGGGCGCGTGCTCGAAGATGGTGCTCTGGTAACCGAAGGCTTCGGCCAGGTCGACGTTCACGCGGATGGGATCGCAGAGCTGGATTTCGAAGTGGCCGCGCAACTGCTCCAGCATCTCGGTGGACTGATGCACCCGCAAATCCAGGAATGTAGGCAGCACGTAGCGCAGGTTCAGACTTGTATTGTGCTTTTGCACCGTGGCCACGTGTCGGACGAAGTCGAACATTCCCGCCAGGGCGGCAGGTGTCAGGGCCGCTGGGGCCACGACATCATGGGCGCAGCCAAGGACGTTGACGGCGATGGCGTCAAATCCCGGTGCGGCGTCGATCACCGCAAAATCGTACCGATCCGCAGCGGGTTCCAGGGCCTCGGCCAGAGCCAGATGGCCGGCGGTTTCGCGACGGGCAATGGCCAGGGCTCCCTTGGTCAGGTGATAATCGGAAGCCACGAGGTCGAGATTTCCCCGGGCACGGGTAACGACGTCCAGAATGCTCACATCTTCGGTAAGAACCTCGGTCAGGGTGAGGTCCGTTTCCACGCCCAGCGCCTGGGCGCACTGGCCCTGGGTGTCGGCATCCACCAGCAGGACGCGATGTCCACGCATCGCCAGTCCGTGTGAAAGGTTAACGGCGGTGGTCGTTTTTCCCACTCCACCCTTGGTCATGGCAACGGCAATGATTCGCATGATTCCTCCCTTATGAAAAGTTAGGCACCCTGTGGCGCCGGCTCAATCTCTCATGCGCCATCAAGAGGAAGGATCGTGCCACCCGGGCGCCGGTGTTATAAGTTATTTCGTGACAGGCTGTTGCAAGGTGACCGAACGGTCTGAGGCTCTGCTTGCGGTTGCGAATGGCCCTCGGGAGGATAAGGATTCGTGATGGTTCGGCGGGGGTGAAAAGGGTCCGGGATTTCCAGTTGCCCTCTATCACGATTTCAATCTTGGGGAAAATTTTGCAAAAATCCCCTCGGGAATATGGTGATGGACAGCCTCCTGGTTTGACGCCAGGATTGGTTACTGTTAGGATGGACAGCATGACAAAAGGGGCCCTGGCAGCCACGATGAAGCGCTTTCGCAATC
>CBDUYZ010000478.1:0-1674 GCA_965371575.1 uncultured bacterium | reverse complement strand
TGCCCAGGTGGCGGAATTGGTAGACGCGCTACGTTCAGGTCGTAGTGGGGGTAACCTCGTGGGAGTTCGAGTCTCCCCCTGGGCACCATGCTTTCACGAGATTCGCAATTGGATCAGAATTTCGCCCACCTCTCCGGTCACGGAGAGGTTTTTTTGCATTCCGGCACGTTTTCTGCAAATCACCTCCGGAGCGGTCCGGGTCGAAGCGGCCCGAAACACCGTAATTTATTGGGGACAAAGGTCTTATCAAGAATCAGGGTTTCCCCGCGGCCCGGAGGCAGTCATGCGTTGGATCGATATCATCCTGCCCGAACCGGCAATGCACCAGGAATTGAACAGCCGGCTGACCGCCGCATCCAGTCTGGCGGCGGAAATCCCGGTCCTTCAGGAGCAATACGGCCTGGATTCGATCCGGGTTCTCGAGGTGATGGCGCGGGCCGGACAGGAACTCTTCAAGGGAGTCTTGGCGGCTGCACCGGAGGCTTTTTCCTCCGCCCAGGGACCGGAATTCCAGGAAATCCCCACCCTGGGCCTACCAGGACACGACGAACTCGTGGGCTATCACATCGTGACGGTCCCGGCCTGGGTGGGACTGCCCTGGTCCTGGCTGCACAACGGTGTGGGTTTCCTCTTCGAGAAACATCCCATCTGCGTGGCCGACCGTGGATCCAGCCTGCCCGGTGGCGACCTGAACAGGCCCTGGATGCAACGCCTGATCCGGGCGGGGTTCCTGGTCGGCGAAGCGGGCGGCGACACCTTGAAGGAAAACATCTCACAGCTCAGGCCGGCCGACGCCGGCCGACCTGAAATACTCTTCGTCCCCGGCCACACCGACCGGAAAAGACGCCAGCTCATCTACCGCGAGGCCGAGTTGATCGAAGGCGCCCTCGAACACGGCTGCCAGGGGGAGACACTGCTCCATCTGGACCTGCCCCTGGAACCGATCACCCCCAGCGATCTGGTCAAGCAGGGTCTTCAGTACCAGGCGATCCACTTCGCCGGACCGACCAGCCAACCAGCGCAGCCCAGCGATCACTTCGGTGAATACTGGATGAACTGTCTGATCGAGGAAACGACCCTGCCGAGCGCGCACGAGCTGGAAGATGCCCTGGGCCTGGAAGGCGAGATACTGGGCGTGGATCCGGTCACCTCCCTTCTCGACGATATCGTGGAAAGATACGAAACCGCGGGAGCCCCCCTCGATACGGTCTCCGCGGCACAGGCCGGATCAGCCGACACGGATTCGCACAGTCACGCCGGCGGCGGCGTCGAGTTCAACCACTCGGCCATACCTGCGGCCCCGGCCCGATCCTGGCTTCTGGACGACGGTCCGGTCCACCCCGAGAACTTGGAGCGGAGCGGCATCCTGCCCCCCCTGATCTTCTCCAACAGCTACCAGGCCCTGCCCGCACTTGGGCATCGCTTCGTCAGAGCCGGCGCCTCGGCCTTCATCGGACCGGTCGTACCCCTTTTCAGCCGCCCGGCCCGTATTTTCGCGGGCTACTGCTACGGCGCCATGGGCCGGGGATGGGGTGCGGGCGCCGCGGTGTGGAAGGCGTCGCAGGACTGTCGACTGGAACTGGGCAGGGATCATCCAGCCTGGCTCAGCTACGGAATCCAGGGTTACGGCCAGCTGGCCCTGCAATATCTCTGAGCCGCCGGGTTTCAGTCCTC
>CBDUYZ010000477.1:0-1687 GCA_965371575.1 uncultured bacterium | reverse complement strand
TGATTCTGCCCGATGGCGTGGCCTACCGGCCCGGCAGCACCCGTTTGGGCGGTAAGGTTTACGGGGATCCCGACATCCAGGACCATTTCCTGATTTTCCGGCTGGATACCGCGGATTCCAACACCGTGCTCAGGTTCGAGTCGGATCTGACCCATCTGGGGGAAAGCCGCGATCTGCCGGTCGGCGCACAGCTTGCCTACACCATGCCCAACGGGGAAACCGGGCGCACTGATCCAATCACCACGACGGTGGGTCTGCAGCTGGACGAGATGTTGACTCTCAAACCGGACGTGGTGCTGCGGCCCCGCTTCAAGACGTTCAGCGCCACCGTGCAGGAGGATTACTTCCAGGAACTGGACCAGCTGGCGGATCTGCTGAAATCCCGCCAGGTGCTGCACATGCACGTGACCGGGCACTCGGACAACGTGTCCATCACCCCGCGGGGGCAGAAGACCTGGGCCGACAACTACGTCCTGTCCTCGGCCCGGGCGCGGGCAATCGGCCAGTACCTGGGCGCCGCCCTTGGTCTGGAGCCGCACCAGATCACCCTGGTGGGCATGGGGCCGGACGAGCCTCTGATGGCGAACAGTACCCGTGAGGGCCGGCAGCTCAACCGGCGGGTGGAGCTGAGGATCGTCACCGCTGAAAAATTCAACCAGGCCAGCACCGATACCGTGGTCCATGTCATGAACATAAGGGCGCCGACGGTAGGGATTACCGCCAGCGAAGCTCTGCGCAGGGAGGAAGAGGCCCGGCCCAAACCCCCTTCACCGCCGGTGATGCCCGATATCGATACGGCCTGGCTGGCCGCCGCGGAACCGGGTGATGACTGGGTGTGGCCGCCGCCGAACCACCGGCCAGCCATCCCGAGCGTAAAGATCGCCGTCCGGCACAGCATGGCCAGGCACATCGATCTGATCAAGGACGGTCGGCCCGTCGAGGCGGTGAACTTCGAGGGTGTCAAGCAAGGCGCTGATGGGACAGTGGCGGTGAGCATCTGGACGGGCGTGGACCTGAAGGAGGGGGAGAACCTTTTTGTCGCCGTCGGCCGCGATGAAACGGGCAGGGAACTGTGGCGCAAGCTGCGTTCGGTGCACTACGCCAGCCCGCCGGTGCTGGCAACCATGCTGGTCGACCAGTCAACCATGGTTGCGGACGGGAAAACCCTGCCCGTGATCGCCGTGCGTCTGACTGACCGCGCGGGACAGCCCGCGCGCGAGGGTGTCATCGGGGAATTCTCCGTGGACGCGCCCCATATGTCCCAGCAGGAATTCGAGGATTTCCAGAAGGATCCCCTGACAGGCATGCGACGGCAGCGGCCCAGCTATGTGGTAGGTCCCGACGGTGTCGCCCGGATCCGGCTGCAGCCGACCACCAAGACCGGCGAAACCGTCCTGCACTTCCACTTCCAGGGCCATCAGCAGGAAATCCGCACCTGGCTGGAACCCGGCGCGCGCGACTGGATCCTGGTCGGCCTGGCCGAGGGGACGGTGGGTTACAACACCCTGAACGGCCACATGGAGCCCCTCGGCGGCAACGCTCCGGACGACAAGTGGTACAGCGACGGCCGGGTGGCGTTCTACGCGAAAGGCAGCATCAAGGGCGAGTGGCTGGCGACCCTGGCCTTCGACACCGGCAAGGAATGGGACGGAGATACGGGCGCCTTGTACCAGGAAATCTATCCTGA
>CBDUYZ010000476.1:0-1688 GCA_965371575.1 uncultured bacterium | reverse complement strand
AAACGCGAGATCAGGCCGGAGAAGAAGCACGGCCTGATTCCCCTGTAGGAGCGGCCGGACGTGAAGGGGAACATCACACCGGAAATGGGAACATTGGCGATTGTCGGGATCCTGATCGTCTTCGGGGTTCTGGCCTTGATCGCCACGGTCGTTGCGGTCCTCAAACGGCTGGACGACCGCTGGCAGGACCACGAGGCCCGCCAGTTGGCTGCCGCCGCGGACAAGGATCCCACCATCGACAACACGACTCTCGTCCTGATCGCCGCCGCCGCGGCCACTGCGGTGGGCGGGCGGTTCCGGGTGCGCCGGATCCGGCGCCTGCTGTCGCCTCGGCAGAAGAGGACGCCCTGGTCGGCCCAGGGCCGCCTGGTCCTGCAGGGATCCCACGCGGTCAGGAGAAAACGCGATCTACGTTAGCATCCCGGGCCGAAAGCCCGGTTGGTGAGGAGCAGCCATGAAGTTGAAGATCACCGTCCACGGAGTGGCCTACGAAGTCGATGTCGAGGTCCTCGATGCCAAGGACGAGATGCACCAGGTGGTTTCCCCGCTGCCGCCAGCGCCTCCCACGGCGGCGGCCGGCCCGGGGCCCGTACCCAATGTCACTCCGGTGTCCGCCGGAGGGCCTGACCCCGCCGCGTTCCACTTGAACGACGCCGGGGGCGTGGCTTCGCCCATCGCCGGCACGGTTCTGGAGGTCAAGGTGAAGGCGGGGGACCAGGTGGAGCAGGGGCAGACACTGCTGGTCATCGAGGCCATGAAGATGGAGACGGCCATCGCCGCACCCGGCGCCGGAAAGGTCAAGGCCGTCCTGGTCGCGGCCGGCGACGCCGTCCGGGAGAATCAAACCCTCGTGGATTTCGCCTAGGAAAGATCGAGTTTCATCGTGGATGTATTCTGGGATTTCCTGCAGGTGGGCATCGTGGGCAACTTTGCCTGGGGGAACATGATCATGCTGGCCATCGGCTGCCTGTTCATTTACCTGGCCATCGCCAAGGATTACGAACCGTTGCTGCTGGTGCCCATCGGCTTCGGTATGCTGGTGGGCAATATCCCGCTGACCAGCGGCATGAACATCGGCATCTACGAATCCGGCAGCGTGCTCAACGTGTTGTACAACGGGGTGACCCAGGGCTGGTATCCGTCCTTGATCTTCCTGGGGATCGGGGCCATGACCGATTTTTCGTCCATGCTGTCCAACCCCCGTCTCATCCTGCTGGGGGCGGCAGCCCAGGCGGGCATCTTCCTGACCTTCGCCGGATCCCTGCTGCTGGGTTTCGCGGAGAAGGACGCCGCTGCCATTGGTATCATTGGCGGCGCCGACGGCCCGACGGCCATCTTCCTGTCCAGCCAGTTGGCTCCCCACCTGCTGGGGGCCATCGCCGTGGCGGCGTACAGCTACATGGCCCTGGTGCCTGTCATTCAACCGCCGATCATTCGGTTGCTGACCACCCGGCAGGAACGCCTGATCCGCATGAAACCGTCCCGTCCGGTAAGCAAGCGCATACGGATCATATTCCCCATCGGTGCGTTCGTTCTCTGCGCCAGCATCGCCCCGGGAGCCATCTCCCTGCTGGGTTTCCTGTTCTTCGGCAACCTGTTGAAGGAAAGCGGCGTCACTGAACGTCTGGCCAAGACCGCCCGTAACTCCTTGATCGACGTCGTGACCATCCTGCTGGGGCTGTGCGTGG
>CBDUYZ010000475.1:0-1688 GCA_965371575.1 uncultured bacterium | reverse complement strand
GCCCTGGTATCGGGGCATGGCGTGGTTCCAGCGGGTCGTGATCTGGGCTTGCGGGCTCGGCTCGTACAGGAATTCCTGCGGGAACGGTCCGGCGTCGCCCGACTGGACCGGAAGATCCTCGGCCAGGTCTCGCTCCAGCTTCAACAGGTCCTCGAGGCCCGTCTGGCCGCAATCGCGGTGCTGGCGGCGGTGGCCCCGTTGCTGGGCCTGTTGGGCACGGTGCTGGGCATGATCGAGACCTTCAACGTGATTTCGGTCTTCGGCACCGGCAATTCGCGCGCCATGGCCAGTGGCATCTCGATCGCCCTGATCACCACCCAGACCGGGCTGCTGGTGGCCATCCCGGGGCTCTTGATGAGCAACCGGTTGAACCGGACGGCCCAGACGCTCAAGACGAATCTCGATGAAACCACGGCGGTGCTGTCCCGCCACCTGACCGCAGGCTTTTCTGAACATCCCGCCGGCGAGGGAGCTAAACCATGATCAACGTACGCAACACCCTGCGCGGAGGAGGCAGCGAGGTGAACATCAACATGGGCCCCCTGGTGGACATGGTGTTCCTGCTGTTGATCTTCTTCGTGGTCACCACCAGCTTCGTGAAAGAGACGGGGATCGATGTGCAGCGTTCCACCGCGGCCACAGCCGAGCTGAAGGAACGCGGCAACATCATGCTCGGCGTTAGCGCCGACGGGCAGGTCTACCTGGAGGGCAAGCGCATCGACGTGCGCAGCGTGCGGGCCTTGATCGAACGCGCCCTGGCGGAGGACCCCGAAAGCGGAGTGGTGATAGTGGCGGACAAGGACAGCAATACCGGCACCGTGGTTCAGGCCATGGATCAGTGCCGGTTGGCCGGCGCGAAGAACGTGAGCCTGGCCGCCAAGCGGGAAACGGGAGAATGAAGCAGCACAAAGGCATGCTGCTGGCTTTCGCGGCGGTCGTGGCCGTGGTGCTGAACATCGTTCTGTTCAGCTCGGCCGCCCTGTTGTCTAGGGATCGGCCGGTCCGCCAGACCTCCACGGCCCCGATTTCCGTGAACCTGGTCACCCTCAAGCCCGCCACTCCGCCGCCACCCGAGGAGAAACTCGAGATTCCCAGACCCAAGCCGAAGCCGGAGATGGATTTCACGCCCGAACTGGCCCAACCCAACCTACTGGGCCCTCCCCCGCTGGATGTCCAGGTGCGGATCGATCCTTTGCTCTTCGCCGCTGGTCCTGAGCGGGCGGAGTTCATCTTCAACAGCGGCGATCTGGACCAGTCGCCACGCAAGATGCTGCCGGTCTCCGAGCCGGTATATCCCTACAAGGCGCGGCAACGGAATATCGAGGGTTATGTGAAGGTGAAGTTTCTGGTAAGGGCCGACGGTACCGTGGGCGAGGTGTTGGTGCTCGATGCCCAGCCGCAGGGCCTGTTCGAGGCAACGACCCTGAAAACCGTTCCGCAATGGAGATTTCAACCCGGGGTGATCGACGGCCAGGCGGTGCCTTCATGGGTGGTTACCACTATCCGGTTCACTCTGAACAATTGAAAAGGGGGTGATGGTGCGGTTCTTTTTAAAATATTGGCATTTTCCTGCGTCTCCGGGGACGTTTGCCCGTGACTTCCTGTCGCAGACAAACTCGACATTCCGGCCTCTCCGCCAGCCATGGCCTCGAGGCCTGCTTGACGCCCCGGTTACGCGGGAAAACACC
>CBDUYZ010000474.1:0-1698 GCA_965371575.1 uncultured bacterium | reverse complement strand
CAAATCTTATCATACACATCCTCGCTACGGCGATTCATGAATAATCCGGGCTAGCAGGCTGTTGAAAAACCGGATCTGGTCGCCTTCGGAGCGCTGATCGGCTGGATTTGCGGCACGACGACGCAAGTGCCGGCCAGCGCGACCGAGCACGAGTTATCGTGGGAATGAGTGTCGTCTGGTGACGGCCGGGGACTTCAAATCCTTTTGTCGGGCGCGTTTACCGTCCGAGGTGGGTTCGATTCCCACACATTCCCGCCATTTTTTTTGTTTCCCGCCCCGTCTGAACGAAGTCGTGACCTGAGTCGTACCGGAGATTTCCATGAACCGCTCCCTTGTGCTCGCCAACCCCCATGCAGGCACCTCCCGCAGACGACTGGGCGGCGAGGCTGCGGCCGGGCTGTTGCGTGAGATGGGTCATGAGGTAACCGTCCACCTGACCACCGGGCCCGGGGACGCCGTGATCCAAGCCAGCCGGGCGGCCGACAGTTTCGACCTGGTGGTGGCCGTGGGGGGAGATGGCACCGTTCACGAGACGGCTACGGGTTTGGCGGGAACCGGCTGTCCCCTGGCGGTGTTGCCGTCGGGTAGCGGCAACGATTTCGCAGTCGGTATCGGCTGTGCCACCGTGGACGAAGGGCTGACGGCCATCGCCGCCGGGCAGGACAGGGCCCTGGATATCTGCGCTCTCGACGGCGAAGTGTTCGTCAATTCCGTGGGGCTGCTGGCCAGTGGTTTGGTATCGGGGCGGGCGGCCCGCCTCTGGCGCTGGTTGGGCAGCGGCCGTTACACCCTTGCGGCCGTGGCCACCATGTTGAATTATCGGGGGCAGGAGGTCGTCTGGGAGATCGAGCGGAACGACGGCCCGGAAACAATTTCAGACCGCTTCTTCTTCGCCGAGATCTGTAACGGGCCCTTCACGGGCGGCGGCTTTTGTTTCGCTCCGGACGCCCGGTACGACGACGGACTCCTTGACGCCTGCCTGATCCGATCGGTGGGCCCGATGACTGGCTTGAAACTGTTGCCGGCGGCCTCGCGTGGCGAACGTCTCGAACACGAAGCGATCAGCGTGGTACAGTGTCCGCGCCTGACCTTCACCAGCGCTGAACCGGTGGCCGTTCATCTCGACGGTGAACCGAAGGTCATGCCGGCCGGCCGCCACACCATTGAGGTTCTTCCGGAAAAACTGACCGTGCGCATGATAGTTCCGAAACCGGTGACCCCTTGATGAAAGACGGAAAATGAGGCACCGCTGGCCAGCGATAACGGGATCTGCCGCCGGCCTTTGCGGTACGGGGCTCCTGGTCCTGTGTCTGCTGGTGAATGCCGGTGCGGCGGTGGGGCAGGAGATGGGGCAGGCGGTGGCCGATCTTCCCGATCTTCCCGATACGACGGTCACCGATATTTTGCCGGAAGAAGTCCCCCAGCCGGCGCCCGGCGCCCTGGAGGTCGAGGAAGTAGATCTCTGGTCCACCGGAGTCAGTCCCACTGGAGCGGTGTTGGCCACGCCCCTGTTTCCCGGCTGGGGACAGTTGTATTCCGACAACTTCTGGAAGGCGGGTATGGCCTACGGAGTGGAGATGTACTTCTGGACCAACATCCTGAACAGGGACCGGCAGGCGGTGCGGGCGCGGGATTTTGCCAACACCTTCCCTACGGACGATCCCAATTACACACGCTACAATGCCATCGCGGAGGAGA
>CBDUYZ010000473.1:0-1699 GCA_965371575.1 uncultured bacterium | reverse complement strand
CGCCAGACGATAGCGGTTTCGGTGGCATCAGCCGGTCGCGCCATGTTCAATTGTGGCATAGCGCGCAACGACCACAGATGTTCGATCGGCTGATGAGTCGGCCCGTCTTCGCCGACTCCGATCGAGTCGTGGGTCCATACGAACACCACGGGGGCTTGCATCAGCGCGGCAAGGCGTATCGCTCCGCGCATGTAGTCGGAGAAGACGAAGAAGGTGCCTCCGAACGGCTTGAGCAGGCCATCGAGTGACATGCCGTTGAGGATTGCCCCCATCGCGTGCTCACGAATGCCGAAGTGCAGCACGCGTCCACCCGGGGAGTGTGGTCCGGCGAATGGCGAGTTCGACTTTACCTTGATGTCTGCAGGGAGGAACGATGCAGCGCCATCGATGGTCGTGAGGTTGCTTCCTGCCAGGTCGGCTGAGCCGCCAATGAACTCGGGCAACGCGGCCGCGAGTGACTGGATCACGGCGTGCGAGGCTTTGCGCGTGGCTATCTTCGCGCCGGGCTCGAAGTCAGGCAGTTTGATCTCGGGTAACTGACCGCTCTGGATCCGATCAAGTAATGCCGCCTTGTCCGGGTTGTTCTTGCGCCATGCGTCGTAGCCAACGTTCCACGCCTGGTGCAAGGCGATACCTCGATCCCGGACCTGCCGTGCATGCGTGAGTACTTCTTCGGTGATGGGGAAATCGACGTCGGGATCGAAGCCCAGCGCCTTCTTGGTGCTGGCGACTTCTTCAGCACCCAGGGCCGCGCCATGGATTTTGCCAGTGTTCTGCAACTTGGGTGCAGGCCAGCCGATTATAGTGCGCAACTGAATAAAGGAGGGACGGTCATGCACCTTGCGCGCCGCATCCAGCGCCGCGTGAAGTGCCGCCACGTCGACACTGCCGTCGCTGTTCATGTCGACGGATTGTGTGTGCCAGCCATAGGCGTCGTAACGCTGCATGACATTCTCGGCGAATGCGATTGCAGTGTCGTCCTCGATTGAGATGTGGTTGTCATCCCAAACCACGGTCATGTTACCCAACTGCTGCCGGCCGGCCAGCGAGGACGCTTCGGAGCTGATGCCTTCTTCCAGACAGCCATCGCCGCAAATCACATAGATGTGGTGGTCGAACGGGCTCTCGCCGGGGGCTGCATCCGGATCGAACAAGGACTGTTCGTAGCGTTGCGCAAAGGCCATGCCCACAGCGTTGCTGAGTCCCTGCCCAAGCGGCCCCGTGGTGGTCTCCACGCCCCTGGTGTGGCCGAATTCCGGGTGCCCCGGAGTCAGACTGCCGGCCTTGCGGAAGCTCTCCAGGTCGGTCAACTCCAGGCCATAGCCGGAGTAGAAAAGCTCGGTGTACAGGGTCAGACTGGAGTGGCCATTGGACATAACGAAACGGTCACGGCCTATCCAGTTCGGATCGGATGGATCGTGTCGCAAGAACTTCTGGAATATCAGGTAAGCCGCCGGCGCGAGACTCATCGCGGTTCCCGGGTGGCCGTTTCCGGTCTTCTGAACGGCGTCGACAGCCAGGATTCGGGCGGTATCAACGGCTCGCGTGTCAAGCTCGGTCCACTCAAAGTTGCTCAAGGGGTTTCCTCCTGCGGTGTTGTGAAATAATACGAGAGCACTAGTACCACAAGCCGACGAGTGCCATCAAGGAACAGAGAACAAGTACAAGGCTAAAAAGCTTAACCATGCCAACGGGAATC
>CBDUYZ010000472.1:0-1701 GCA_965371575.1 uncultured bacterium | reverse complement strand
GCTGACCTGGCTGGCCCGCTTCGCCCACGGCGACTACAAGGGCATCGAGACGCCCTTCGGCTTCATCCCCAATTACGAGGACATGAAGCAGACCTTCGCCGACACCATCAAGAAGGATTATCCGCGCGAACTGTACGACATGCAGTTCTCCATCTACACGGACCTGATCCAGGCTCGCATCGACCTGCAGCGCGAAGCCTTCGGCAAAGAGGAGAATCTGCCGAAGCAGCTGTTCAAGATCTATGACGAGTGGGCGGCCGGACTGAAGGAGCTGAAGGGCAAGTTCGGTTCGGTGGTCAAGCCGGGTCAGCTCGGCTGACGTCGGCCGAAAACAGACCGGAAAGACAGCGCCCGGCTCGGTTGAGCCGGGCGCTGTCGTCTTTGTGCGGAATTCCTTTCGGAGAGATCGGATGGATTAAATGGCAGGGACAGGGCCGATTTTTTACCCAAGGTTTCTTTCTTTTCAACTATATTTAAAAAAGAACTCTTTACTAACGATGTTTTGTATGAAAGAATTCGTTATCAATAAAGGAGCGTATTATGGCAAGATCGACGGGAACCTATGAAGTAACCAGCGTTGGCGGGGAGAACGTTCAGGCCTTCATTCCGTATCCCCTGCCACCGGCCCGCCCTCAAATCATACTCACCGGCGACCTGGCAGCACTGCTCCAGTCCGCCGAGACCGGCCTGGCCAGACTCGAAGCCGCCGGCCGCATGGTCCCCTCCCTCGATTGGTTCGTATACGCCTTCGTGCGCAAGGAAGCGGTGATCAGTTCCCAGATCGAGGGAACCCAGGCTTCACTGGACGATCTTTTGGCCATCGAAGCCAAAGCCCCCTTCACCGCCCTCCCTGAACACGTGGAGGAAATCTGCAATTTCCTGGAGGCCGTCAAATACGCCCGAGCCCAATTGCGCAGCGACAAGGGGTTGCCGCTTTCCGTCCGGTTGTTCAATGCAACCCACAAGCGTCTCATGACCGGCACCCGGGGCCAGAACAAGCAACCAGGAAAAGTCCGCCGATCCCAGAACTGGATCGGTGGCACACGGCCCGGCAATGCACGATTCGTTCCACCACCCCCGCATCGAATCACGGACTTGTTGGGAAACCTCGAGAACTACCTGAACTCCGAGGGCATACTCCCTCCCCTGATCCGGGCGGGATTGGCGCACGCCCAATTCGAGACGATCCATCCTTATCTCGACGGCAACGGCCGATTGGGTCGGTTATTGATCGCCCTCTGCCTTGAGGAATGGGGACTGCTCACCGAACCGCTGCTCTATCTGAGTCTTTTCTTCAAGCGCCACCGTAACGAGTACTACACACGGCTGGGCGCCATCAGGACAGACGGCGACTGGGAGGGCTGGCTCGCCTACTTCCTGGAGGGCGTCGCTGTCGTCTCAGAGGAATCCGTGGGGTTGATTCGGTCCCTGTTCGATGTACTGACCCGGGACCGATCCCATTATCTCGAATCCGGCCATGTCACGATCGTTGGGGCCAGGCTTTTCGAAAACCTGCCGCGCAATCCGCTTGTGACAGTCAAATCCGTCGTCAAAATCTGCCAGACCAGCAGCCCAACCGCCGCCAAGGCCATCGATTCCTTGTGCGCAGCCGGAATCCTGGAGGAAACCAGCGGCCGCAGCCGAGACCGGGTTTACGCCTATCGGGAATACATGAATCTGCTGAGGGAGGGGACGGAATTA
>CBDUYZ010000471.1:0-1713 GCA_965371575.1 uncultured bacterium | reverse complement strand
ATGGGTGAAGTCTTCCTGGCACACGACACCAAGCTGCGCCGCGACGTAGCGGTCAAGATCCTTCCGCCGGGATTCGCCGCCGACAAGGAACGGATTGCCCGCTTCGAACGAGAGGCCCGTGCCCTGGCCTCGCTCCAGCACGCCAACGTGGCCTCCATCTACGGGTTCGAAGAAGTCGACGACCGCCATTTCCTGGTCATGGAAATGATCGAGGGCGAAGATCTTTCCAAACGGATCGAACGCGGCGCGGTGCCCGTGGAAACCGCCCTCGACATCGCCCGCCAGATCGCCACGGGCCTGGAAGCCGCCCACGAGAAGGGCATCATCCACCGGGACCTGAAGCCCGCCAACGTGAAGCTGACGCCCGACGGCCAGGTAAAGATTCTCGATTTCGGTCTGGCCCGGGCCGCCGATGGTGAAGGCCTCGACGACGACCCCGGCGCCTCTCCCACCCTGACGGCCGCCATGACCATGGAAGGCGTCATCCTGGGCACGGCCGCCTACATGAGTCCCGAACAGGCGCGGGGCAAAACCGCGGACCGGCGGGCCGACATCTGGGCTTTAGGTACTCTGTTGTACGAGATGTTGACAGGAAAGCGCCTCTTCGGGGGCGAGACCGTCTCCGACACCCTTGCCGCGGTGCTGCGCAAGGATCCGAACTGGGACGCCCTGCCTTCAGGCCTGGATCCCGCTGTACTGCTTCTGTTAAGGCGATGCCTGGAACGCAAACCGGTGGACCGCCTGCAGCACATCGGGGACGCGCGCATCCTGCTGGATGAAAAACTGGCGGGTGAGGACAGCACAGTCCCCACCACCGGAAAATCCCGGATCCCGATCCTGGTGCTCGCCGGTCTCCTGGTTGTTTCGGTGGCTCTCAACTTGACAAAATTACTGGATAATGACGGGGCCTCGGCAATCGCCGAAGGGCCCCAGGTCCAGCATCTGGCCGCCTCATTGGCTCCCCGGGCACCGTTGGCCCGCGCGCGGGCCCATCCGCTCGGTATTGGTCGTCCCACTCTTTCCATCTCACCCGATGGGGCCGGCCTGGTCTATGTGGCCGAAGTGGATGGAAAAACCCAACTCTACAAGAAGCGGTTCGACGCGGCCCTGGCCGAAAAGATTCCGGGCACCGAAGGAGCCTTCCACCCGGTGTTTTCGCCCAAAGGAGATTGGGTCGCCTTCTTCACCGGTGACAAGCTGCGCAAGGTTCTTTATGCCGGCAGCGAGCCGGTCACCCTGTGCGAAGTGCGGAATCCCTTCAGCCTGACCTGGGAATCCGAAAGCTCCCTCCTGGTGGCCGCCAATGAAGGCGCCGAGATCCTCCGCGTCGACGCCGGCAGCGGCTCCAGCGCCAAACTGCACGAGGTTGACTATATCGGTAATCTGTCCCCGCTTCCCGGTTCATCCAAAATCCTGGTCCATCGGTTGAGTTCGGGGTTGAATCCGGATTCATGGTCCGTGGGCTCGGTCGACCTGAACGAAGGATCCTATCAGTCCATCATCGAAGGTGGATTCAGCCCCCGCTACGTTCCGACCGGTCACCTGGTGTACGTGCGCGGCGGCAACCTGATGGGCATCGCCTTCGACCTGGACAAACTCCAAACGCGCGGCCGGGCATTTCCGGTGGTGGCCGGGCTGCGCATCGCCCGGCGGTCCCTTCCCACCTACGATTTTTCCGCGGACGGCACCCTGGTCTACGTCTCGGGTCCGCCG
>CBDUYZ010000470.1:0-1718 GCA_965371575.1 uncultured bacterium | reverse complement strand
GAAGGAGGATGACCGGGCGCGTTGGCTGTACGTGGACATCGGCCTGGAGAACGAGCAATGGGTTGAGATTCTCAAGGTGCACAGCGGCGGCTCCCTGAGTCCCGGCGACGAGGTTGTTGTCAGCGACCACCTGACGCTGGCCCACGAGGCCAAGATCAAGGTCCGTAAGCGGATACCTTCTGAGGACAAGTGGGGCTTCGCCAATTTCGGTGAGGTTGCGAACCAATGATCATCCAGACCGCCGTCCGCAGACCCGTGGCCATTCTGATGCTCTTCGCCGGCCTGGTTCTGATCGGTTTCCAGGCCCGTCAGAGGCTGTCGGTGGATCTGCTGCCCTCGATCAACTATCCCAACCTGACGGTCATCACCAACTACTCCGACACACCCGCCGACGACCTGACCCGGTTGGTGACCCAGCCCCTGGAAGAGGTCATCACGGGACTGGCCGGTGTACGTCGCGTGGTCTCCAAGACGCGCGAGGGCGTATCCACCATCACCGTGCAGTACGAATGGGGCACGGAGATGGATTTCGCCAACCTGCACCTGCGTGAGGCAATCGACCGCGTTTCCTACCGCGACGATTTCCCCGAGGTCGCAGACCGGCCGCTCATCCTGCGCTGGGATCCGAGCGCCAGACCCATCGCCATCATGGTCCTGCATGGGAACGACCCCATGGCGCGGATGACGGAGTTCGCCCGCGAAGTCGTCAAGCCCGCTCTCGAACAGATCAACGGAGTCAGCCAGGCCGAGGTCATCGGCGGTGCGGAGCGCGAGATCCTGGTGCGGCCCGACTTCGGCCGGTTGCGCCTGTACGGCTTGACGATGGAGGATCTGAGCACCGCGTTGCGCGTGGCCAACATCAGCTTCCCCGGCGGACGCATCCGCAAGGGGCCTCTGCACCTGCCGCTGCGTATACTGGGCGAATTCGAGGACCTTGATGAAATCCGCAGGACCGAAATCCCCGCCGCCGGGCCCGGCATCACCATCGGCAACGTGGCCGAGGTCATCGATACGGTGAAGGAACCCGAAGGATTCACCCTCAACGGGGACGAGGAGGTAGTCTCGCTCCACCTGTACAAGGAGGTCGGCGGGAACACCATCTCCACGACCGCGGAAGTGGACAAGGTCCTGGGCATCCTGGAGGACCAGTATTCCGATTTCGACTACTCGTTCATCTACAAGGACGCCGAGTTCGTCGCCGAGAGCTTCAATGGTCTGGAGAACTCGCTGAAATACGGCGCCGGCCTGGCCTTCCTGGTGCTCTTCTTCTTCCTGATGGACTGGCGCAGTCCCGTGGTCGTCGGCCTGGCCATTCCCGTGTCCATCATGACCACGTTCGCTTTCCTCTACTTCGCCGGCGTGGGTCTGAACCTGATGTCCCTGGGCGGTCTGTCGCTCGCGGCCGGCATGCTGGTGGACAACTCCATCGTCGTGCTGGAGAACATCAACCGGCACTTGAAGCTGAAGATGGGCGGCAAGGCACCCATCGGCGACATCGGCGACATCTGCGCCAGCGCCACAGCCGAGGTGGCCTCCCCCGTGATCGCCGCCACCCTGACCACCGTCGCGGTGTTTTTCCCGGTCATCTACGTGCCCGGAATCGCCGGCGAGTTCTTCCGCGACCAGGCCCTGACGGTGACCATCTCGCTGACGGTCTCCATCTTCGCGGCCCTGCTGCTTCAGCCCATGCTTTCGGCCCACATCCTCAAGACTCCCAG
>CBDUYZ010000469.1:0-1729 GCA_965371575.1 uncultured bacterium | reverse complement strand
ATCGACCCATCTCACCCGGCTTCTGGTCCAGGAAGTCGGCGATGATCGCTCCGCGGAAAATGGTGGCGATTCCCTGCCCGGCACGTGATGTGTCGTACAAGTGAGCCAACACTTCGAAAAGGGGACTCCGGAGTTTTCGGTTTGAAGCCATGCCCTTCGGGGAAGGATGAAGGCTGAAGCAGGAGACCCACCTGAAGCAACACGGTTCAGTTGCTTCCGGCTCACACGACCGGGCGGGGTTGCCCCACCATCCAGGGTCTGTCTGATCCCTTTTCCTCCTCCAAAGCTCTATAACCCGGGAAGGAGTGACCATGCCGCAGGTTCCGGCGTACGCCTATGTCATTGCCGCAGCGGTTCTTTTTTTCCTGTTGGGCTGGGTAGCTTTCAGGATCCGTTATGAAAAGCTCCACGGCCAGGCCGGTCTGCAGCGTCAGGGATTGCTGGAAGAGGCCCGCAAGGAAGCCGCCCATCATCTCAAGGCGGCAAAACTCGAGGCCAAGGAAGAGACCTACCAGGCCCGCACCCGTTTTGACCAGGAAACGGACAGGATCCGCACCGAAAGCCAGCGGCGGCAGGAGACGCTGGATCACCGGGAAGACAACCTCAACAAGAAAGTCGCCTTCATTGACCAGAAGGAAAGCCGTCTGGACCAATTGGACGAGGCGCTGAGACTGCGGCAGGAGGAATCCGACCGCGACCGCCAACGACTTTCCTCCCAACTGGCCGAACAGAATACCAAACTGGAACAGATTGCCGGCATGTCGGCTGAACATGCTAAAAAGCAATTGATGGATAACATGATCGGTGCGGCAAGGCTGGCCGCGGGCAAGAGCATCCAACAGGTGCGTGAGGATACCGAACGGTCCTCCCGCCGTGAAGCCATGAAAATCCTGAGCCTGGCCATCCAGCGTTATGCTTCGGAACATGTCGCGGAACGGACCATTTCCGTGGTCGACCTGCCGAGTGATGAGATGAAGGGCCGGATCATCGGCCGCGAAGGACGGAATATCCGGGCCTTCGAACTGGCCACCGGGGTCGATCTGATCATCGACGACACACCTGGGGCCGTTATCATTTCCGGTTTTGATCCGGTGCGCCGGGAAGTCGCCCGCCAATCCCTGGAAATCCTCATTCGCGATGGAAGAATCCACCCGGGGCGCATCGAGGAAGTGGTCACCAAAACCAACCAGGAAATGCATGAAAGAATCATTGAGATGGGTGAGCAGGCCTGCCTCGATGTCGGCCTTCAGAACGTGAATCCCGAGCTCTACTATTACGTAGGCCGCCTGAACTACAGGACAAGCTACGGCCAGAACCTGTTGAAGCATTCGGCCGAAGTGTCCGCCGTCGCCGGAGTTGTGGCCGCGGAATTGGGCCTCGACCAGCGTCTGGCCCGGCGTTGCGGTTTTTTCCACGACATCGGCAAGGCGGCCGATCACGAAGTGGAGGGTCCCCACGCGGTGATCGGGGCGCGCCTTTGCAAGAAATTCGGGGAAAACGAAATCGTGATCAACGCCGTGGGCGGCCACCATCAGGACATCGAAGCCTCGTCGCCCTACACGTTCATCACCGCGGCCGCCGATGCGGTGTCGGCCTCCCGTCCCGGCGCGCGGCGTGAAAACGTCGAGACCTATGTCCAGCGTCTCGAGAACCTGGAAGAGATCGCCGACAGCTTCGACGGGGTGGAAAAATCCTACGCCATCCAGGCCGGACGCGAAGTCAGGGTGCT
>CBDUYZ010000468.1:0-1737 GCA_965371575.1 uncultured bacterium | reverse complement strand
TGGAGTCGTTGCGACGCAATGATCACGTGTTCGACGAACCGATGGGAACCGGCCAGGTAGACCTGGGCTCTGCGACCACCATGCGTGATCTTGGCTGCGATGTAGACGAACGCCTGACGGAACCACTTCCACTCCCAACGTGTGGTTTCCTTGGGAAGAGCCAGCGCCGACAGCCATGATCGCAGACACCAAGCCAGTTGCCCGGCCATCAAGAAGGCACCGTTGGCCAGCAGTTCACCGGTGGGCATGCGCATGGCGGCGATGCCGTTCTTGAACTGCTCGATGATGTTTTCCTGATCGCACCGGCCATAAGCAAAGCAGAACACTTCGGCGGGGTCCATGTGGGACTCGGGGATGTCCGTGATCACGAATCGCTGGCGGTACTCGGTGAAGAGGTATTCCTGTCCTTCGCTGATGTCGACCTGCTGGCGCTTCACGACCACGCGATACGTTCTGCCGGCTACACCTGCGTCGTCCGACTTGGCACCCCGGGGGATGGTGTACTCGAACTCTGCCACCCATTGCTTGGTGGTGGCCAGCGTCTTGTAGCCGCGTTGTCGGGCTTGCTTGGCGCGAACCCGCTTGCGTTTTCGGCGTGTCTTCTTGTTGGCCGCGGCCTGCGCCACTTGGTCGGGGCGATGGGCCGAAAACGGCTTCCAGGCCGATGGCGGAAGCGAATCGGCTTTTCTCTGCAGGACGGCATAGCCGTCCATTACGAACGCAAAGCTCGCGCCGTATCGCTCACACTCGGCGATGATCGCACGCTGATAGAACTTGCTGTCGCCACGGACGAAGACTTTGTCGAAGTGGCGGCCGACCATGGGAAGAACCTCGTGCAGAACCTGCGCGGCACCCTCGGCACTGGGTCGATTGCCGGGGCGATTGATGGTGCGGAGCGGCTCATTCGTCTCCGCCAACGTGGCCAGCAACGGGTGGTACGACCATTTACCATTGTAGGAGAAGTCAGCCCCTTGTTTGCATTGGCCATAGACTTCCTTGATGGTGGAGTCCAGATCAACCGTGCCCACCTTCTTACGCGACCTCGGCATCTTGCGCCAGGCTTTCTCTCGCGCTCGGTCGATCACAGCCTGGAAGTTGTGAAGGTGAAACTCATCAAAGCGTCGAAGGAAGTCGCCGGCTGTGGTGGGATCGGGAATCCGGCAGGCTCCGAGCAGATGTTTGATGGCATCGCTGTGTTGGAGATTGGCGATGTCTTCGATGCAATGCCCGCCGACGTACTGGTTATAGACATGCGTGAGGATGTGGTCCGATTCACAGTAGGGCACGTTGATCTTGAGCAGTCGGATCGATCGGTTGATGTCCCGGTCGAGTTCCAGGCGCATGGCCAGATCGTGGGCGAGGGACACGCCGCCGTAGGGCGTGATCTTGCCCCGTTGCTGGACGTGGACTCGAACTTGGCGGTTGGCGAAGACGGGACCAACGCCATCAGGCCACAGCAAGGGCTGGTCCTGGTGTCGTCGGATCTTTTTGGTCTTGGGGCGCTGGCGGACGCGTTTGGATCGGATAGAATGGTTCACTTGAAAGGCCTCCTTGCCACGCGATGGCTGTTGTCTCCACAACCACAGTATATCGCGGCTTGAAGGCCTTTTCTAACGCGCGAAACAACCCGCGCTCGCTTATTCTGGGGCTAGCCTCTAAAGTGGGTGGGGTGCCCTGTAGCTACTATGTGGCGCTGTGTTCGATTGCTCCTGTCTACTTCTTCTTGACGGTACTAGA
>CBDUYZ010000467.1:0-1739 GCA_965371575.1 uncultured bacterium | reverse complement strand
CGAACCACTCACAGGCCCGCAAATGAAGCCCGGCGATCTCGTCCGGTGCCATGCGCCTTTTCAGCTCATGCTGCAGCAGGTGCTGGAACAGATGGTGATAGCGGAACCACTCACCCCGGGCATCCAGTGGGATGGTGAAGAGGTTGCCGGCAACCAGCGCCTCGATGAATTGGTCGCCATCGAATTCGGACGCCCCGGCACTGGGCTCGGCCCCGCGCACAGCGTTACACAGTGGCCCACAGAACCGGTCGAGTAAGGCGGTCTGCAACAGCCAGTCCCGCATCCGGGGCGATTGTCGGGCGACCACCTCCTGGATCAGGTACTCCTGCGTCTGCTGGATCCCGCCGTGCATACCCTTCAGGAAGCCCTCCGGGTCTTCGATCCGGCCCAGGGCCAGCGACACCAGCCGCAGACCGACCACCCAGCCTTCGATCTCATGTTGCAGGTTGGCGAGGGCATCGTCACTCGCGACGAATGCCGAGGTCTTTTCCAGCAGCGCCCTGGATTCCGCTTGGCTGAAGCGCAGATCCTGCATGCGTACCTCGGTCATTTGATCCCGGGCACGCAGGGTGAGCAGTTGCAGCGGCGGGTCGCGCCGGGTGACGATCACCAGGTGCAGGGGGACCGGAGGACGGGCCAGCAACTGGTGGAGCAGTTTGTTGACCGGGGAGTTGGCGTCAATGCGGTGATAGTCGTCGAGCACCAGGGTGAAGGGTTGATCGATCGCGTCCAGCTCGTTGCCCAGGCTCGCCGCCAGGGTGGGGAGGGACGGCAGCTGTGGGGCATCGGCCAGGCTCAGAGTGTTCTCGCATGCCTGCGGAAAGGCGTCCTGAACGGCGGCCACGAAATAGCTCAGAAACTGACGCAGGCCGCTGTCATCCTGGTCCAACGAGAGCCATGCGCCGGGCCAATCACAGCTCTCCAGCCAGCTGCTGATCAAGACGCTCTTGCCGTAGCCCGCGGGCGCCGAGACCAGCGTCAACGGCCGTACCCGCCCGGCCTCGAGCCGCTCGAGCAGGCGCGTGCGGGGCACCAGATCCCCGGGCGGCGCAGGGCGATGCAGCTTGGTCCGCAGGAGGGGCCCGGCGGCCGCGCTTTCCTCAGGGACTGCCGTCGCTTCCGGGGCGGTTGCCTCATCGGCGGGTTTCCGGTATCCCGAGATCACGGTGCCGAGGATCGGCGCGCTCAGGAAGGCCTCTCCCCGCATGACCGAGTGGATGGCCCGGACCAACTCCTCAGGCGCGCTTTCCTTGAGCACGTAGCCGGCGGCCCCCGCCTCCAGCATGTCGTCCACGAAGCGTTTTCCCGAGTGAATCGACAGGGCAATGATCCGGGTTTCGGGCGCCTCGGCCAGGATGCGCCGGGTGGCGTCGATGCCGTTGAGTTTCGGCATGGTGATGTCCATGACGACCACGTCCGGCGAGAGCGTCCTGACCTGGTCGATGGCCTCCTCGCCGTCACCCGCCTCGCCGGCCACGGCGATATCCGCTTCGCGCTCCAGCAGAGCACGCAGTCCCTTGCGTATCAGCGGATGATCGTCCACCAGGAGAACTGTCGTTGTTTGGCGTTCAGTCATTGGGGACTTGGAAAAAATTAAAATACGCGAATTGCGCCGGATTTTTGGTTGTAGTTTTCGTTGTAACGCAGGGCGCATAGTAAACTATGTAACCGAAGTTACGGCGGAAAATACGACCAAAAAGACAAGCAAGGTGCGTATTTTAATTTTTTCCAAGTTCCTT
>CBDUYZ010000466.1:0-1742 GCA_965371575.1 uncultured bacterium | reverse complement strand
TGCTCCAGCTGCGCACGCACGCCGGCGATGGGGACGATCTCCTCGCCCCACCAGGCGTGTGAGCAGCGATCCACCACCACGTCAGGCGCACCCTTGACCAGTCCGATGAGGGAGTCCGGCTCGCCGACCGCAAGGGGTGCGATGTGGTAGGTAGCCATAAACTTGTAAGCCGAATCGAAGGGTACCGTGGCCACTCGGGGAAGCTCGCGGCTCGGGCTTGCCGGCTGCATGTCGGATCTCACCCTGTTTGTCGTAGCCGGCCCCGTCGATGCTGAACCACTGGCCAGAATCGAACATCCTGGTCGCCGTCATGCGGTCCAAGGTGAGCGTTCCGGTCTTGTCCGAGTTGATCGCGCTTACCGAGCCGAGCGCCTCGACGTCGGTCAGGTTGCGGACCACCGCCTTTGCGTCCGCCAGACGCCTGGCGCCGAACGCCAGCATGGCGTTGAGGAATGTGGGCAGACCGACCGGGATCGACGCCAGAGCGGTCGCGATCGCGAGCCCCATAACCGCTTGGGTGTCCAGGCCGCGGGCGAAGCCTACGACGATGATGAAAGCGACGGCCGCAACGGCGAGTGTCGCCAGGCGTACAGTCAGGCGCTTGATCTCGAGCTGCAGCGGGGAGGTCGAGCGTTCCACGTCCGACAGCATGCCGGCGATTTTCCCGACCTCGGTTCTGGCGCCCGTCTCGACGACCAATGCCATCGCCGTTCCGCGAGTCACGGAGGTGCTCTGGAACAGCAGATTTACCCTGTCCCCCAATGCCGTGTCCTCCCCGAGAACTTCGCGCCCGTCCTTCACGATCGGGGCGCTTTCGCCTGTCAGCGCGCTCTCGGTAGCCTCGAGCGCCGCAGACTCGACGATACGGCAGTCCGCGGGAACAATATCTCCCGCTTCGAGCATCAGCAGATCGCCAGGCACGAGCGTTGCAGTTTCGAGTTCTTCCACTGCGCCGCCCCGGCGTACCCGAGCCATCTGGATCTGCTGCGCGTCCAGCGCTTCGACACTCGCCCGCGCCGCCAGCTCCTGTTTGGTGCCAAGCACGACGTTCAAGCCGACCAGGATCGCGACCAGTACCGCCGTGTCCGGTTGCCCGACGACGACGCCAACGGCGGCGGTCACCGCCAGGAGTATGTTCATCGGATCTTTGAGAATGGCTAGCGCAACATCCCAGGTCGAGGGCGACGGAGCTTTAGGCAAACTGTTCGGCCCGTATTTGTCGAGACGCCTACGAGCATCGGCGCCGATTAGACCCTCGCTCACATTGGTGTTCAGAGTAGCCGCGACACTGGTTACGTCCAGGGCGTGCCAACTAGTACGGGAGTGCATAAATATCTATCAACAGACACGCTCAAAAAACTCCGTCATTCTGGCAGTCTTTTAGCCGGAATCCATGGGTATAGACCTTTAAGTGTTTGATTCTATGGATCCCGGCCTTCGCCGGGATGACGGATTAGATGTTAATCCTACTGCTAGATATTTATGCATCGTTGTGCTAGATTCCGTAGGTTGTTTCTCGTCATTCATTCTGTATACCCCATAGATAAGCCTGTGGCTACCAAAAACATCGTACGTTTCACGGCGAATTTGTTCTACCCCACCTGAGCTGCCTGACGCAGTGTGCGCGGGCGATAATCCAGGCCGTACGATTCCAGCGGGTTGACAACCAGTGCAGCAATGCTGACCAGGGTGGTGTGTTGATCATTGCCGGTTTCAGGAATTGCGTGCATCGAAGTGCTGCC
>CBDUYZ010000465.1:0-1743 GCA_965371575.1 uncultured bacterium | reverse complement strand
CGCTGGTGGGTTCACCCCCGGGCAACAGCTGGAAGATCTTGATGGATTCGAGCAGAATCTCGTCGCCCTGAAAACGCCCGTTGGGCAACTCCAACTCGGGCATGTCCAACCGGAAAAAGCGGTGATTCAGGTAGCCGGAGGAATAGATGACGTTGTCGGAAACCTGGCCGCCGCTGGCGTTGAAGGTCTTGGAGGATGATTCAGCCTTCTGTTTGGAAGCAACCACCGTGAACTCCGCCCGGCCCACCTGGCCGGTCACCTTGAGGCCGAACAGGCCTGACTTGTTGGAGCTGTAGCCAAGCAGTTGGCTACCAGGCAGGGTCAGTCCCACGTCGCCGGTTTCTATGGTGTTGATGATCTCATCCTCGAGCCCCTGGTACATCAACTTGATCCTGGTGGCGTCAGGTCCAATCTGGGCGCTGTTGTGATCGACCTGGACAATGATTTTCTCGCCGATGGTCCCGGACAGGCTGACCTGAAGCTCCTGCTCCATGTCCAGGGTCGGGAACAGGGACTGGCTGGAAACTCTCTCGGTGGGAGTGAACGGATTGACCACCGTGCTTTCCCCGGTGATGGCGATGTGTTCACGCCCGGTGATCTTGATCCTTGTTTTCTCGCCCCGTCCGATGATCTTCTCCAGGGTACGGGGCAGCTTGATCGGGATGGTCAGGTTGATCAGACTGCCGTCCCGGTCGGTCCGGCGGCCCTGGCCGGCGATGTCCAGGGTCTCGCTCCTGATGAAAACCCGGCTCACGGAATGCTTGCGGCTGGCGCTGCTCAGAAGATCGTCCACGAAGAGCTTGACCAGCGGATCCCCCGTAGGTCGAGGCGGGTAGTAAACGAATCCGCCCGGCAATGTCTCGGGGGACGGGAACAGAAAGAAGAATGAGGGGTACTGGAACTCGGTCATCAGGCCCAGGGTGCCGTTGTATTCGGTGAGATGTTCCCGGCGATCCAGGTCGACATTGGATCGGATCCGGAAATAGTGGCGGAACGAGGCCTCCAGGCCCGGCCTCCGTTGAGGATAGCGGACGGGATCGATACCCAGACCTTCGAGTCGGAGGCGCAACACCAGGCGGTCAACGCCCAACAGGCGGGGGTCTTCCGTCGTGGCGATCACCGGGTCCAGCCCGAACATGAGGAGACCCTCATAGGTAGGATCGGCTTGGGCACTGCCGACCAAGACGGCGGCCAGACCGCAGGCCAGCGCGAACAGGAAAACGCATGACCTCAGCAGGAATGGCAACCCGTCGCGAGGGCGGGAAAGAGAACAGACTGAGTCGACGCCCCGGACGACGCGCCGAACCAGCCTTCCGGTGTTCCCCAGACTCATTCGCGACAATCCCTGTCTCCAAAGGTTCGATGCCTGATTTTGTGCTGGCCAGTTTCGCGATCGTCCTCGAAAATGGTCATGCTGACCACGGGACTGGCCATACGCCGACCATAAACCCCGACCGGTTTCAGCTCAGCAGATCACTGTTCTGGGCGAAGCTCAGACATGAGAACCAGGATTCAACCCTTCAGGCCAAGGCCTCCGGGCATTCCGTTACGGAGGTCCAGCCGGAAATTGAAGAGGGCTCCGACTGGGGCATCACAGCTCTATGTACCTGATATACAGACATTTGCTGAATACCGCGGCCAGCCCATTCTTTTTCGGCTGGTTCGTGATCACCTTCCTGCTGATGATAGACGTGCTCTTCAGGTACGTCGATTTGTTTGTCAGCAAAGGCGTTCCATTCCTCA
>CBDUYZ010000464.1:0-1775 GCA_965371575.1 uncultured bacterium | reverse complement strand
CAACGGGTCTTCTCGTTCAGGATGGCCCGCTGTTCCGCCAAGGCGGCCTGGACTTCCTCGCTGTCGGCGGAGTTGTAGACCTTGGCTTCGTACTCCTTGGCCTGGGCGGCCAGGAACCCGCCCTGCAGGAACAGGACCAGGGCCCAGAGGAAAATGACAGCGGCGACCCCGCTGAGCACCACCACCGGCGCGTTGAATCCCGATCTGTTTTCATTGTCGGCCGAGGCCATGCAAATCTCCTTTTAGGCGTTCTCGAAGCGCAGCGACTCGTCGAGCCGCGGATCCCCGGTCGGAACCAGGGAGTTCCCCATGGCGAGTTTGGTGATACCGGCCAGCCACAGGCCGCCGATACCGAAAAACGCCGTCACATCCATGGGTGAAATAACAAAACTCTCGCTGAACTGGGGCATGACCACCCAGTAGAGATTGATCCACTGGGCGATGATGATCCAGAACGCCCAGAAGGCCAGCATCTTGCGGCTGCGCTTGGCGTAGCGTGAGATCAGGCCCGCGAAAGGCAGCGCGAAGGTGGCAAAGATCAGGATCAGGCCGACATGCCCCCAGCCGTTTTGCGACCGGACCAGGAACCAGTGTGTTTCCTCGGGAATGTTCGCGTACCAGTAGAGCATGTACTGGCTGAAGGCGATGTAGCCCCAGAAGAACGTGAAGGCGAACATCAGCTTGCCGTAGTCGTGGAAATGCTCGGCGCTGATGATCTTCGTCAGCCGGCCCGTGTTCTGCAGGCCCATGGTGGCCAGGGTCAGCACGGCGAAGAAAGTGACGAAGCCGCCGGTCCAGTAGTAGACCCCGAACATGGTACTGAACCACAGGGGATCAACGCTCATGAGCAGGTCGAAGGACGCCGCGGCCAGCGTCAGGGCGCAGATCATGATGGCGAAGCCGCTGAAGTTCTCCATCCGGCGGGTGATCTTCAGGTCGCCGCTGGCGTCCTGACTCAACGAACTGCGCCAGAAGAACAGGCCGTAGCTGCTCCAGACCGCGAAGTAGATGATCCAGCGCAGGGTGAAGGCACCCTGGCTCAGGTACCCCGACTTGTGGAGCATCATGGGGCTGGTTGCCACCTCGGGATCGGTCCAGCCGTAGATCCTGCCCGAGAGCAGGATCACCGGGATGGCCAGCACCGCCAGCAGGGGCATGACCGCCGCGGTGACCTCGGCCAGCCGCCGCACGACGATGTTCCAACTGGCCTTGGTGATGTACATGATGGGGATGAAGGTCAGCGCCCCCAGGCTGATGGCCAGGAAGAAGGCGAAGTTCGTCAGGTAGCTGAAGGCGAAGCGCTTCAGACCGTCGCCCTCGGCGGCGCCCAGACCCACGGTGGCAGCCAGGCCCACCACGCCCACCACGGCGCAGATCACATACACCTTCGTACCGAGACCATCAAGGGTGGTCTTGGTGTCTTCGAGACGGGGAAACCGGTAATGAGCCAATGCCAACTCCCATGCTGGGCCGGTCCGTGAACCGGCGCCGGATCAGTTCGATTCGCCTGGCGCGTCCTCCGCCGGGGCGGCTGCCGCTGCTTCAGCCTGGGCCGCCGCCGCTTCTTCGGCTTGCCGGCTTTCGGTCTCCAGGGCCGCCCGGTCCGTGTCGGACAGGTCGTCGAGGGTCGCGTTGCGGGACAGTTGCAGAGCCCGGACGTAGGCCACGATGGCCCAGCGGTCGTCCGCGTCGATCTGCGAACCGTAGGCCGGCATGTTGCGCACGCCGTTCCTGATGGTGTTGTAGATGTGCCCCACCGGACGCTCGACCACCGT
>CBDUYZ010000463.1:0-1780 GCA_965371575.1 uncultured bacterium | reverse complement strand
CCCATGTCCTTGGGGCTTTCACCATGCGCGATCTGCGAAGTCTCGGAATCGATGAAGTGTCCATGGCCGCCGAGCTGGGTGATGCCGGCTTCGAAGGAATTGCGTGTACGGGTGGATTTGTCGAAAAAGATCAGGAAAATCGTCTTGTGCGGCAGGTGCAGTGTCTGCACGCCGCCCTTGAATTCCTTTTTCAGCTGTTCAGCGGTGTCCAGCGCGAGTTCAATCTCTTCGTTCGACCAGTTCTGGGTCATCAGCCAGTCGCGGCCCTTCATGCGGTCTGTAATCGGCTGTGTTTCCTGAATCATTTTATTACTCCTTGTTTTCTGTGCTTTATTCCTGGCCCTGTTTCTGGGAGAAGGTCTCTACGAGGGCTGCATAGAAGGCAGCGCAGCGCACCAGGTGTTCGATTTCGACCTGCTCATTGGGGGCGTGGGCAAAGTGTTCGTGACCGGGTCCGAAGCCGATGGATGGGATGCCGTGCATGCCGGAGGTGGCGACACCGTTGGTGCTGAAGGTCCAGAATCCTGTTTCGGGTTCGCCTCCGAATGCCGCCCGGTAGGCGGATTGCGCGGCGCGCATCGCCGGATCGTCTTCAGCAACCTCCCAGGTTGGGTAGTACTTGCGGGTGGGGTAGGTCAGCCCGGTGTGGCTCGGTACTGCGTAGTCCAGCACTTTCACCGTGGCGTCTGCAGCCTGCACTGCCGGCAGGGCGAGGATTTCCGCCACCGATGTCTGCTCGGTTTCGCCCACGGTGAGGCGGCGATCGAGGTGAATGGTGCAGCCGTCAGCCACCGCACACAGGCTGGGAGAGGTGGAACGGATTTCGCTGATGGTCACCGTCCCCTTGCCCAATAGTTCATGCGGTTCCAGCCGTTGGTTGAGTTTCTCGATGTCGGCGATGATGCCCGCCATCTTGTAGACCGCATTGACACCACGCTCCGGCGCTGATCCGTGGCAGGAGATGCCGGAGGTGTGGACTTCCATCTCCATCCTTCCGCGGTGTCCGCGGTAGATGCGCAGGCTGGTAGGTTCGGTTATCACGACCAGGTCGGGCCGCAAGCCGTCTTCGTTGACAATGTACTGCCAGCACAGGCCGTCGCAGTCTTCTTCCTGTACGGTCGCGGTCACGTACAACGTGACGTTGTCCGGGATGCCGGTTTTCTTTAGCAACGCGCCCGCGTAAACGCTCGAGGCGACCCCGCCTTTCATGTCACTGGCGCCGCGGCCGTAAAGAATCCCGTCCTCGATGTCCCCGGAGAAGGGATCGCGGTCCCATAATGACAGTTCGCCGACATCAACCGTGTCTACATGACCATCCAGCGCGATCACCCGTGGCCCCGAGCCGATCCGTCCCAGCAGGTTGCCCATCGGGTCGACGGTGACTTCGTCGAAATCGAGTTTCAGCATTTCCTGGCGGATTCGCTCGATCACGGCGCCTTCCTCGGAACTCAGTGACGGGATGCGAATGATGTCCTGCATGAATTTCGCCAGGTCTGCTTCGATTTCTTGCGCGGCGGTGTAGTAACTGCTGCTGATCTGCATAATGTTATTTTCCTGATTGTTGGATACCCGACTTACCGTTCACCCCCCAGGGTGACTGCGGGAATCGGCTCACGGTCGCCCCATCCCAGTTCGATTTCCGGTGTCCCGCTGCGCATGGCCCGCAGCAATTCGTCCTGGTCAACCGGCAGGCTGCGTACGCGCACCCCGGTAGCGCGGTAAATCGCATTGGTGATGGCGGCGCTGGTGGGAATGCTTGGCAATTCCCCGACGCCCTTGG
>CBDUYZ010000462.1:0-1794 GCA_965371575.1 uncultured bacterium | reverse complement strand
CTCATTTCCAATGACCGCCGCTGGAACAACCTGGTGGCCGGCTCCAAGATACTGGATCAGGAATTCCGGGTGCAGGTGGAGGGCGAACTGACGGACCTGGAAATCTCGGTCATGACCGCCGGTGTCCATCTGCCCAACATGGGCCTGTTCCGGCCGCTGTCGGTGAAGATCGTGGAAATCCTGAACAACCAGACCGTCGTCACCATGATCGTACGGGAAGGCAAGATCCGGCAGGTCCGCCGCATGTTGAGCACGCTGCGCCACAAGGTGGTGTTCGTCCGGCGTATCAGGATCGGGAACATCCGGCTGGGAGATATTCCCGTTGGCGGAATCAGACACCTGACCGCCGGCGAGATCCATTCCATCTTCGAGATGGAAAAGAAATCATCCCAACCGGACTCCGGTCAGGGTGGGAAATGATATGATCGACTTCCTACGTGATTCGAATCTTGTCCTGTTCGCGGTACAGACCGTTCGTCTGTGACGACCAGGACGTCATTTCCGGTTATTGGCCGACTCATTCTGGAACCAGGTTGACCCGTAGGGCCTGGTCATCAATAATCTGCCCTGCCAGGAATTTATCCGGTTCCATTTGTCCTATTGGGAGTAGTTCTGATGTCCCTTCAAGCGCCGTCCGCCGAGATTTTCCGGGGAAAACGGGTTCTATTTTTTCTTCTCGCAGGGTTGATCCTGACGCAGTTGGCGGGGCCGGTTCCGGCCCCGGCCCAGACCGCCGAGGATTGCCTGGATTGCCATGATGACGAGGAATTTACGAAAAACGAGGGCCCCCGGGTCATTTCCCTGCATCTGGACATGGACCAGTACAGGAATTCGGTCCACGGACGGGAAGACATCGAATGCATCGAATGCCATCAGGACCTCGACGGTTTGGACGACTGGCCCCATGACGAGGAGCTCGAGGATGTCGACTGTGCAATGTGCCACGACGACATCGCGGAGATCTACAACGGCAGCCTACACGGGGTCCGTGTGATCGAAGGCATTTCCCTGGCGCCGCGCTGCTGGTCCTGCCACGGCGCCCACGACATCACCCCGCCGGAGGATCCGAACTCCAGGGTTAACAAGTTCAACATCCCGATCATGTGCGGCCGCTGTCACAAGGAGGGCGCCGGGGTCAGCGACTATGCCGACGTTTCCCAGGACAGCGTTCTGGCCCACTATTCCCTCTCCATACACGGCGAGGGTTTGTACCGGCGCGGACTGACCGGAACCGCCGTCTGCTCGGACTGCCACACCGCGCACAACGTCCGCAACCACAACGACCCCACATCCACCATTCACCGCGACAACGTGGCGGCCACCTGTGAACAGTGCCACGGATTGATCGAGAAGGTGCACCGGAAGGTCATCCGGGGCAATTTGTGGGAAAAGGACCCGTCCAAGGTGCCGGTCTGCATCGAATGCCATCAGCCCCACGAAGTCCGGCGGGTCTATTACGACGAGGGCATGTCCGACAAAGAGTGCCTGTCCTGCCACCAGAAGGCCGATCTTGTGGCCACCAGTCCCGGCAGCGAGGGTAAATCCATGTTCGTGGACCGCCAGATGCTCGGCGGGTCGGCCCACAAGAAAACTTCCTGCATCCAGTGCCACACCGGGGTCTCGGTCAACCACGATAGGCCCTGCGACACCATCCCCAGCCGCGTCGACTGCTCTATCTGCCACGCCGAGGTGGTGGACATCTACAAGAAGAGCATTCACGGCAAGATGAAGCAGCAGGGCGATGCCGATACGCCCGATGGTCTGATCTGCCACGGTAGCCACGATGCGCTCACG
>CBDUYZ010000461.1:0-1797 GCA_965371575.1 uncultured bacterium | reverse complement strand
TTCTCGGCCAGGACCGCCGCTACAAGGGTTACTACAACGGCGCCGCGACGAAGATCGGCAAGTATTTCATAGGCGGAACGGGGATGTCGGAGCGGATCGCCCGTCAGGCGGGGATCGATGTCGTCACGGGCGACAGTGAAGTGACGACGAAATTCCCGATCATGCCGGGGGCCAAGAAGCTTCGCCTGAAGCTGGTCGCGGACCGGTCCACCCGGAAAATCATCGGTGCTCAAATCGCCAGCGAAGAACCGGTAACCGACAAGATCGATCTGCTGACCTTCGCCATCCAAAAAGAGACCGAGGTCGCGGAACTGGCGGCGCTGAGCTATGCGGCCCAGCCCTACCAATCCTACTTCCCCGCCGCGAATCTTATGGTGATGGCCGCGGAAAAGATCCTGACGGAACTGGAACACGAATAAAACCGACCAGACATTGGGTTTCCCATGGAAGGAGAAGACGATGAAGAAACTAGCTCTGGGATTGATGGTCCTGCTCGTGGCGACTACGGGATTCGTCGCTCATTCCGCTGCGGCGATTTCCTTGTACCAAGAAGCAGGGACAAGCGATTACACGGTGAAACTCTTTGGTTTTTCCCAGCTGGATCTGCGGACCCGCAACCAAAGCAACGGAAACGAGGGCCTGTACTTTCAAGCCCAGAGAATCCGCCTGGGAACGTCGTATTTCCACAATAACGTGGTCGGTTTTCTTCTGGTCGATTTCAATCAACCCCAGGACAATAAGGATGCCGGATTACCCAGGATGATCAAGGACGCCTTCGCCGGTTATCGTTTCAGCGACGCGGCTTTCGTGCGCATGGGCATGATCAAGACGCCGAGCGGCATGACCTTCACGACCCACAGCTTCAACCTTGATATTGCGGAAAGGAGCCACCTGGATAAGGGACTGGTGCTGGAACGCGACTTCGGAATCCTGGTAAGTGGACGTCAGATCGGCGGTGGCGACAGTCCGCGCCACATGAGCGGAATCGAGGTCGGTCACGAGCAGCACGGAGGCCGTGGATTCGGCTATGACGTCGGCGTCTTCAATCCGGCCGGCCGCAGTGACGCGGTCGTCTGGGACGAAAGCCTCAAGGGAGACGCCCTGGCCTATGCAGGCCGGCTGCACTACGATCTCGGCTGGCCGCTCCATTTCGAAGCTTCATACGGAGTCTCCGAACAGGCGGGTGGCGCTCCCGATTCGACGGGAATCCATTCGGAGGATTACTCGGTGTTCGACACGGGGATCAATTCCCTGCTGATGGACAAAAATCTCAATTTCAAGGCGGAATACATCTACGGGCAGAATATCCGGGGCATCGATGGTTGGGACCAGTCCACCCTCTCGGTCATGGCCGGTTACATGTTGTCGCCCACCCTCGAAGGTGTCGTCAAGGTCTACGCCGCGAACGCGGAGAAAGCGGACGTGGAGACTTCCCTGATGAACATCTATTTCGGGGTGAACTTTTTCCTGGATCCCCTGAAGCTTGGTGATCCCTACCTGCTGCAAAGGCATCGGATCCAGCTGAACTACGTTCTTGTCGATGGTGACGGGGAAGGTTCGGCACAGTTGTTCAACGGACTCGGCGGCCACACGGACGACTCCTGGATCCTCCAGTGGCAATATGCGTTCTGACCGGTGACGGGTCTTTAACGGCCAAGGCAGGAGCCCAATATGGACCGAACTGGACCAGAAACATGACTACAAAAAAATGAGGGGCCCCCGGGGGCCCCTCATTTTGATGTTTGGAGCAGCTTCACAAGCAAACGGTTGCGTTGTTCAATGTTTCCTATGGGAAAC
>CBDUYZ010000460.1:0-1821 GCA_965371575.1 uncultured bacterium | reverse complement strand
ACAGGGTCTCGCGGTCGGCCTTGAAGTGGATCCCCCGGGTGAGGGTCTCGCAGTCGGTGGCCCCCAGCTCCTTCAGCTCGTTCGCGGCGATATTCTCCAGACCGCCGGCCACCTGGGCGAAGTACTGTTTGAAGCGTTGATAGTAGAACAACATCAGACGTCCTCGCGAACCATAAGAATGTGGTCGATTCCGCACTCGACGAACACGTCGCCCTGGCGCCGGAAGCCGAACTCACGGTAGAAATCCTCCAGATAGACCTGCGCGTACATCTTGAATCTGCGCGCGCCGCGGGCCAGTGCGAAGTCCATCAGGAAGGCCACCATCTCCCGGGCGAACTCGCGCCCGCGCCACCGGGGACGGACCGCTATGCGCTCGATCTTCACCCAACCGTCCTTTAGATGGCGCAACCGACCGGCCGCCACGGGCTGTCCGGCTACTTCCCCCAGGAAGTGGGTGGCGGTCTTCTCGAACTCGTCGATCTCGCCTTCCCAGTCGACGTTCTGCTCCTCGATGAAGACTATGCCGCGAACGACCATGACCTTGAGGACGTCTTCTTCGCTGACGGCGACACGCAAGGACATTTCAGACAAAACAGGGCCCCATCTTCGCGGGTTTGGCGAGGTTGTGGTACATTTGGCGCACTTCTGAACAATCTGCCAGCATGATAAGGCCCGCGGGGCGGAAAGGCACCCAGATGTTGAAATTCGCTTCGGCAGGATGGCACATCTTTACCTCGCCGGTGGGCCCGGTGGGTCTGGGCTGGACCCGGCGCGGCGTCTGCCGGGTTGTTTTCGGCGACATGGAACCCGCGACGATCGCCGCCGAGCTGCAGGCGGCCTGCCCCCGGTTGGCCGAGGTGAAACGGCCGGCCGCCGAGGTGGTCGAGACCCGCGACCGGATCCGCGGCCTGCTGCACGGCAAGCCCGACGGCCTGCGGGACATTCCGGTCGATCTGTCGGACAGTTCCGAGTTTTCCCGCAAGGTGCTGCGAACGCTGCGCGGGGTGAAACCGGGCCAGGTGATCACCTACGGCCAGTTGGCCGCCCGGACCGGCCGGCCGGGAGCCGCGAGGGCGATCGGTCGCATCATGGGGGCCAACCCGGCGCCGATCATCGTGCCCTGCCACCGCTGCCTGGGCGCCGACGGTTCGCTGACCGGTTTTTCCACTCCGGGCGGAACCATGCTCAAGGCCCGCCTGCTGTTCATCGAAGGTTATGAACGCGACGCCGAGCAAGCACGGGGAATCCGCCATCTGCAGAATACGGACCCGAAGATCCGCCGCATCATCATGCAGGTCGGACCCTATCTGGCCGTGCCCGACAAACCGCATCCTCCCTACGACACCCTGGTCAAGGCCATCGTGCACCAGCAGTTGTCGGTCAAGGCGGGACAGACCATCGCCGGACGCGTGCGGAACCTCACTCCGGGGCCCACCTTTCCCACCCCGGATCAAACACTTCGTTTCAAACCCACCAAATTGCGCGCCTGCGGCCTGTCGAGCGCCAAGGTGGGCTTCGTGCGCGATCTGGCCGGCCGGGTCCGCGACGGCCGCCTGAAGCTGGGTGCCTTGAAACACCTGACCGACGACGAGGTGGTCGCCGAGCTGACGAAGGTCAAGGGCATCGGAGCGTGGTCGGCCCACATGCATCTCATCTTCCACCTGGGCCGGCTCGATGTGCTGCCGGTGGGCGATCTGGGCCTGCGCATGGCCGCGGCAAGGCTGTACGGTCTGGAGGAGTACGCGACGCCGGCCGAATTGACGGCAATCGCCGCACCCTGGCGGCCATACCGCTCGATAGGTTCGTACTATCTGTGGCGGG
>CBDUYZ010000459.1:0-1823 GCA_965371575.1 uncultured bacterium | reverse complement strand
GCAGTTCAAGCTCGGGAAGCATACCTGAATGACGGGTGATAATCAACACTTAAAATAATGAAAAAGAAAATTTAGATTTCCGGTATTTCCAGGCAAATTCATGCAATTTTCTACATCCCCAACTTCTCCTCGATACCCACAGCCGCTCCTGGATCTCCTTATGTCTTTTCTTCTGTTCCCAGCGCAACATGAAAACCGGTAACATCAAGGGATCAATGTTGATAACAAAATCAATATTCTCTGCTCAAGACTGCCCTCGGGTGCAGGATTCGCCGGTTTCGGCTATTTAAATATCTACTCCCGCACTAGGAATAAATGTCGAAAAAATGGCCACAATTCACAGCAAAGGCCGCCGCAAAAATGTGGCCATTGATCAAGTCAACCCGATCTAACCCTACTCAGGAATCATTCCGGAATCACCCGGGCCTTGTACCCGTACTTGATGACCTCCCATTTGGGATCTTCCGCCAGCTTGCGGAAGACGATCTCGACCTTCGTGCCCACCTTCACCTCGTCGGGCGGCGCCTCGCAGACCATGCAGGTCAGACGGGTGCCGTTGTCCAGCTCGACGATGGCGTTCACGTAGGGTTTCTGACTGTCGAACTCGGCCGGCGGTATCCAGCACACCGTGTAGGTGATCACCTTGCCGCTGAAAGGCAGGGTGACCGTGGTGAACTCCTCGCCGCCGCACTTGCGGCAGACCACACGCGGCGGGAAGTGGATTTCCTGACAACCGTTGCACTGACCGGCTTCCAGGCGGTAGCGCTGGGGAATTTCCCGGTGGTAACGCGGAGAAATCATCACTTCACCTCCAGGATGTGAACGACGCTGCTGCCGCCGCTGCCGCCCATGTTCTGTGCCAAGCCCAGGCGGGCGCCGGAGACCTGACGGTCACCGCTGCGGCCGGCGAGCTGTTCGTAGACTTCCACGATCTGGCCGATGCCCGTCGCGCCGACGGGATGGCCCTTGCTCTTGAGGCCGCCCGAGGTGTTGACCGGCATCTTGCCGCCCAGGGCCGTCTCGCCGGCCAGGGTCGCGGGGCCGGCCTGTCCGGCCTCGTAGAAACCGATCTCCTCCAGGCAGCACAGCTCGGCAATGGTGAAACAGTCGTGGACCTCGCAGAAATCGATGTCCCGTACCGTGACGCCGGCGTGTTCAAAGGCCTTCCGCGCCGCCATGCCCACCGCAGGGATGCGGGACGGGTCGGGGCGGTCGTGCAAAGCGATGGAATCGACCGCCTGGCCGGAGCCCTTGATCGTCACCAGCGGCTTGCCCAGCGCCTTGGCCACCTCCACCGGGGCCAGCAGGACCGCGGCGGCGCCGTCGGTCACCGGCGAGCAGTCGAACAGTCCCAGCGGCTCAGCCACGCGCACGGCGTTCCTGACCGTGTCCATGGTAATCTCCATGGGGAACTGCGCCTTGGGATTCTTGGCCCCGTGCTGGTGGTTCTTGACCGCCACCTGGCAAAGCATGTCGTAGGTCGTGCCGTGCTTGTGCATGTGGGCCGTGGCGATCATGGCGTACAGGCCGGGGAAGGTCACCCCGTGGTAGACCTCGTACTCCTGGTCGGCCGCGGTGGCCAGGCAGAAGGTGGCGTCGGCGCCGTCGTTCATCTTTTCCACGCCGCTGGCGATCACAAAATCGCTCGCACCGCTGGCCACCTCGAGATAGGCAGCCCGGAAGGCCGCGCCACCCGAAGCGCAGGCGCTTTCGACCCGCGTGGCCGCGATGCCCCTGAGTCCCGCGTAATCGCTCAGGATCGAGGCCAGATGTTCCTGATGGTTGAACAGACCGCTGCTCATGCAGCCCATCCAGGCCGATTG
>CBDUYZ010000458.1:0-1827 GCA_965371575.1 uncultured bacterium | reverse complement strand
GCCAAGGCCTGCCCTGCTGGAGCGATACCCCTGGTCGACAGCGTGGACAGCGGTTTCGGCTTCAAGCCCACCTACGAGCACAGTGACGAGCCCGGCTATACCTGGAACAACCATACCGGGGTGCAGAAGTTTTATTCCGACGCCAAGAAGTGCTTCGATTTCTGGATCGAGAACGACAGCGCGTGCGGCAATTGCATTGCCGCCTGCACGTTCAACGAGCCCGACTACTGGCATCACTGGATGAGCATGGCCTCGACCACGGTCGCGCCTGGTTTTCTTCACACCCTGATGTCCAAGATGCACCCCATGTTCGGGTACGGCGCCACCGGTGATCCGTCCAAGGTAAAGAAGTTCTGGAAGACCGGCAAAGGCATGCGCGTCAATTCGAGAATGAAGAACAACATCGGTACAGCCGGCAATACCTAAAGAGGAGATGACAATGGAAAGCATTCAATGGTTTTTACTGGGCGTGCTGTTCACGCTCTGCGTGTTCGGCTTCGCATACGCATCAATTCGCGTCAAGGCACCGTGGTATGCCTGGGCCGCGCTGATTGGCGGCGCCTTCCTGGTGATGTTCGGTATCGCCTGGGCCGGCTCTTCCTTCATCGAGGGCATGCCCACCTCCGGCGCTCTGGGACTGACGCTCTTCACCGGACCGGGGATCATCGCCATGACCCTCGTCTGGCGTTACTGGGTGGCGCCGGGCCTGAAAGCGAATTGACCATGGCAACCGGCGAACGGCTAAAAGCCGTATGGGGGCGACTGGCGTTTCCGCTTGGGTTCACGACCCTGGTGGTGGCATTCGTCATCGGGCAGATTGCGGCCAAGCCCGATTACCAGGCGCTGCTCCAGGCGCAGCTGGCCGACCACAAGCTCACTCGCGTGACGGAGGCCGAAGGCGGCCAGATCGTGTTTCGCGACGAGACCAAGGGCAACTATGTGGTCATTTCCGAAGCCGAGGGGTGGGGCGGCCCGTTGATCATCGGGATCAGGGCCAGCGCGGAAGGCAAGATCGCCGAAATCCTCAATCTGGGCAACAAGGAAACCCCGGCCTATTTCGAGAAGCTGAAAAAGAATCGTTTCTTCCGTCAGTTTGCCGGAAAAAAGGTCTCCGCCGACTTTATGCTGGGCGAGGACATCAATGCCGTGTCGGGGGCGACCATATCCTGCCAGGGCTTTACGACTGCCGTGCGCAATGCCATGCACATCGCCGCCACCGAGCATTTCAAGCTCAAGCCCACCTGGAAGCAGCCAGTATGGGACTTCGGCGTGAAAGAGATCGGGCTGATGGCCGTTTTCGCCCTGGCCTTCATCGTGGCCTATGCCAGGGGTCGGCTCGCAAAATGGGGCCGGCTGGCGATGCCGTTGGTGTCACTGGGTTTCGTTGGCATCTACACGAACTCGTCCCTGTCGATCGGGCAGTTGTCCGGAATCGTCCTGGGCTACATTCCAGACTTCCGGGAGCATACCCTGTGGTGGATCATGGTGATCGGCGCGTTGGGCAGCGTGCTGATCCTGGCCAAAAATATCTATTGCGGGCAGGTCTGCCCCTTCCAGCACGTGCAGCGGGGCCTGAATAAGATCAGCGGCATCAATCTGGCCGTCAGGCCCGGCGTGCAGAAGTCGTCGCGGACGGTTGTCGGCTGGATGACCTGGACCGCGCTCATGTTGATCTTCCTCTCCTCCCACCCCACGCTTGGTTCTTACGAGCCCTTCAGCATGATGTTCTCGCTCACCGGGGCGGGGATTCAGTGGTATATCCTACCGCTGTCGCTGATCGGTTCTTTCTTCGTGTTGAATTTCTGGTGCCGGCTGTTCTGCCCTGTG
>CBDUYZ010000457.1:0-1830 GCA_965371575.1 uncultured bacterium | reverse complement strand
CGCAGCCTGGTCTACGAGTTCATGGATCCCACCGAGCAGACCATTCCCTGCCATCGCGCCACCCGTATCGACACGGGCTGGTGGGTGGAGCCCAAGGAAGACAAACCCAAGCCCAAGCCCAAGCCGGCGGCCGAGCCTGCCGCCGAGGTAAAGCCGGTGGTTGATAAACCGGCGGCCGAGCCTGCTGCCGAGGTAAAGCCCGTGGTTGATAAACCGGCGGCCGAGGTAGCACCCACGGCTGATGACCTGGTCGCCGAGGTAAAACCGGTGGTTGATGAACCTGCTGCCGAGGCCAAACCTGCGGCTCCGGTGGAACCCGCGACCCCGGTGGAGCCTTCGGCCCCAGTAGAACCCGCGGCCCCGGTGAAGCCCGCGGCTCCCACCGAACCCGTGGCCGACGAGCCTTCCGATGACAAAGGAGAGGACAAGTGACAGGTGACCTGGTCTTCGTTCTCCTGGCCCTGCTGACGATCGTTCCGGCGATCTGGGTGGTGTTCAGCCCCAATATCGTGCACGCGGGTTTCGCCCTGCTGTTCACGCTGTTCGGTGTGGCGGGACTCTACGCCTACATGGGGGCCGATTTTATCGCCGTCACCCAGCTGATGGTCTACATCGGCGGCGTGCTGGTGCTGGTTCTGTTCACGGTGATGATGACCCGCGTGCCCCTGGGCAAGCGGGCCAATTACGGCCTGGACCGGTTCGTGCCGGCCGCGGTGCTGGCCCTGGCCGTGTTCGGACTGCTCTACAAGACGATCACGTCGGTGAACTGGGGTGCCGAATATACCGAACCTGCACCCACGGTCGCGGAAATCGGCACCAACTTCATGACGAACTACATCTTCCCGTTCGAGTACGTGTCCCTGGTGCTGCTGGCGGCCATGATCGGCGCCGCCATCCTGATCCGGGAAAGCAAGAACATCGAAGATGAACCGGAAAACGGGGATTCGGAGGTGCAGTCATGAACGTCGGACTGCCCCACTTCCTGACCATCAGCGCTGCGCTGTTCGCCCTCGGCCTGTTTGCCGTGATGTCGCGCCGCAACGCCATCGGGATCCTCATGGGCGTCGAGCTGATGCTCAACGCCGCCAACATCAATTTCGTGGCCTTTTCCCGCTATGTGCAGCACGGCATCGACGGCCAGATCATGGCCGCCTTCGTGATCGTGCTCGCCGCGGCGGAAGCGGCCGTGGCTCTGGCCATCGTGCTGGCCATGTTCCGGAACTTCGGCACCGTCCATGCGGACACGGTGCAGAGCCTGAAGCGATAAGGGAGACCCAACGGTGATGAGCGACAACGCCATCCTCTATTCCGCGCTGGCCATACTCGGGCTGCCCCTGCTGTCCTACGTGCTGATCTTCTTCTTCGGGAAGAAGCTGCCGCGTCAGGGCGACTTCATCGGGGTAGGCCTCATGGGCATCGCCCAGTTGCTGGCCATCCGGATCTTCATTGCCTTCTGGAAGATCGGCGACCCTTCCTACCGGGTGGAAAAAGCCTTCACCTGGCTGGATCTAGGCGGCTTCCGCATCGACGCGGGGATCCTGGTCGATGGCATGACCGCCATCATGCTGATGGTCGTGTGTATCGTCAGTTTCCTGGTCCATCTGTATTCGGTGGGATATATGCACGGGGACCGGCGTTACGCACGCTACTTCGCGTTCCTGGGCTTCTTCACCTTCTCCATGATGGGCATCGTGCTGGCGAACAACCTGTTCTTCCTGTACATCTTCTGGGAGCTGGTGGGCCTGTCCAGCTACCTGCTGATCGGTTTCTTCGTCCACCAGCATTCGGCGGCCGACGCCAACAAGAAAGCGTTCCTGACCAACCGCGTCG
>CBDUYZ010000456.1:0-1842 GCA_965371575.1 uncultured bacterium | reverse complement strand
CGCGAACGGCGGAAAAAATCACAATTACCTCATCTGGGCTGAGGGTACAGGGGTCGTGTTGCCCGGATCAAAAACCAAGGCGCAGGGTCAATTCTTCGAGCAGCTTCTCCGCCGCCACCGGGATCACCGTGCCGGGACCGAAGATAGCCACCGCTCCATGTTCACGCAGGAACTTGTAATCCTGGGCGGGGATCACCCCTCCGCAAGTGACCAGGATGTCCTCGCGGCCCAGCTTTTCAAGTTCGTCCACCAGCTGGGGCAGCAGGGTCTTGTGACCTGCCGCGAGGCTGCTCATACCCACGATGTGCACATCGTTTTCGACCGCCTGCCGGGCTGTTTCCTCGGGCGTCTGGAACAGCGGGCCCACGTCGACGTCGAAGCCGAGGTCGGCAAACGCTGTGGCTACCACCTTGGCCCCACGGTCGTGCCCATCCTGGCCCATCTTGGCCACCAGGATGCGCGGCCGGCGACCCTCGTGCTTCTCGAAGGCGCGGATAATTGCGGCGATTCTCTCGACGGTGTCGATCTCATCGTCCTTTCGGAATTCGGCCGAGTAGACTCCACTGATGGTGCGGATGTCCGCCTGGTGCCTGCCGACCACCTTTTCCAGGGCGTCGGAAATTTCACCCAGGGTGGCCCGCTGCCGGGCCGCGATCACCGACAGCGCCAGCAGATTACCCTCCCCTGTCTCAGCACATCTGGTCAGGGCGTCCAGGGCCGCGGTGACCGCCTGACTGTCACGCTCGGCCTTCAGCTTGTCCAGCCGCGCAACCTGCTGCCGGCGCACCTCGGTGTTGTCGACCTCGAGGATATCGAGGGGATCCTCCTTGGCCAACCTGTACCTGTTGACCCCGACAATGGTCTCCCGGCGCGAATCGATGTGGGCCTGCCGGCGGGCTGAAGCCTCCTCGATCCGCATCTTCGGCAACCCGCTGCCGATGGCCGCCGCCATGCCTCCGTGGCCCTCCACCTCCTGGATATGGGCCCACGCCTTGTGCATGATCTCATGGGTCAGGCGCTCAAGATACCAGGAACCGCCCCAGGGATCGACCGTGCGGCAGATTTTTGTCTCTTCCTGCAGGAAAAGCTGGGTGTTGCGGGCGATGCGCGCCGAAAAATCCGTCGGCAGGGCGATGGCTTCGTCCAGCGCGTTGGTGTGCAGTGACTGCGTGCCGCCCAGGGCCGCGGCCATACCCTCGATACAGGTGCGCGCCACGTTGTTGAAAGGGTCCTGCTCGGCCAGCGACCACCCCGAGGTCTGTGAATGGGTCCGCAGGGCCATCGACTTGGGATTCTTGGGGCCAAAACCGCTGATCAGCTTGGCCCACAGCACCCGCCCGGCCCGAAGCTTGGCCATCTCCATGAAATAGTTCATGCCCTCGGCCCAGAAAAAGGACAGCCGGGGCGCGAAGGCATCGATATCCAGCCCCGCCTGCAGTCCTGTGCGCACATACTCCAGGCCGTCGGCCAGGGTGTAGGCCAGTTCCAGATCGGCCGTCGCGCCCGCTTCCTGCATGTGGTAACCGCTGATGGAGATGCTGTTGAACTTCGGCATCTTTTCGGCGGTGTAGGCGAAGATGTCCGCGATGATCCGCATGCTGAAATCCGGGCCGTATATGTACGTGTTGCGGACCATGTATTCCTTGAGGATGTCGTTCTGGATCGTGCCTGTCAACTGGTCCAGCGAGGCGCCCTGTTCCAGAGCGGCCACGATATAGAAGGCCAGCACCGGCAGCACGGCGCCGTTCATGGTCATGGAAACCGACATGCGATCCAGCGGGATATCCTCGAACAGGGTCTTCATGTCCAGGACCGAATCGATGGCCACCCCGGCCATGCCCA
>CBDUYZ010000455.1:0-1849 GCA_965371575.1 uncultured bacterium | reverse complement strand
CGGTAAGGCTGATAAACGTTTTCATTATGAGATCGCCTCCATGTTTGGATTTTGAGCTTGAAGTGATATTACCGCAACTCATGCCCCGTAGTCACCCCCCCCGGCCATTGACCGCAAATATAAAAATCCCTATAGTCAGGCAACAACCCCGCATGGTACTATTACGCTATCCTGTTTTCGATTCTGGGGCATAGCTGGAGAATGATTATGTCACCCCGACTCAAAGCATTCGATGTATTTGTGCTGCCGTGTTGTCTGGTCCTGGCGGTCTCGGCCTGTCCGGCCGCTGCCGGCCCCGCAACCGGCTCCCAGTCCGGACAACCGCCCAGCGCGGACAAGACCATCGTCTTGGACGGGCACGTCTTCCACGATGTGGGCCTGCTGTGGAACAATGTGACCAATTTCGGCCTGATCGGCTCGCAGCCGACTATCCCCAGGCCCTGGTCCGAAGCCCCTTCGGCCCAGTGGCCGGGCGAGAGAGGGCTCGACCATCTCTGGTCGGCCGGACTCTGGGTCGGCGGACGGGTCGGTGGCGTTCCCAAGGTGGTCACTGGACACAATTTTGAGTTCGCCGCGAGCGATGCGCCCGAAGACACCATCTACGCCACTTTCCAGGGTGATGAAGGAGGCAACCGCTATCCCTGGGCCAACCCCGACGACGACGGGGACGGGTGCGAGGACGAGGATCCGCCAAATGGTCTTGACGACGACGGGGACGGCTTGATCGACGAGGATTTCGCAGCCATCGGCAACCAACACTTCCGCTGCCAATATTTTGAACACGGCCAGCTCGATATCCTGTCCCAGGGCATTACCTACACTCCGCAGGACATCGTGGTCACCCAGCAATCCTTCCAGTGGAGCAGCGGAGGCCTCGGCAATTTCATCGGGTACGACTTCACCATCACCAACGCGGGCGCCCAGATCTGGAACGACGCCTACCTGGGCATGTACGCTGATTTCGACGTGCCTGCCCTTGTTACCGGTGCCGAAAACGACCTGGCGGGCAGCTGGCGCGGTACTGCCCAGGGCGCCGGCGGGGATCAGGTTCCCGTCACCCTGGCCTACATGCACGACGGGTCAGGCCTGCTGAACGGCACCGGCTTCGTGGGTTTCGTCTTTTGCGGGCACACCACTGACGCCGCCGGGATTACGGCCCCGAGCGAACCCGGGGTGAGCACGGTTCAGATTTTCAGCGGCCAGACGTCTTTCGAGCAGGGCGGCGATCCGACCAACGATTTTGAACGGTACGAGCTCTTGTCGGCCGGAGCCGAGGGCTGGGATCCCGACCCGCCTGCTTCCCAAACCGCTGACTATCGGGTGCTGATCTCCAGTGGGCCTTTCCCCAGCCTGGCACCCGGGGCAACGCTCACTTACCAGGTCGCCCTGGTCGCCGGCTCCAATCTGGAGGAACTGATCGGCAACGCGGCCCTGGCCGTGGAGACCTATCTCGGCCAGACCTATGACCGGGACGGATTTCCCGGCAACGGCGAGGAATTCACCGTCAACTGGTTGTCGTGGGAAGATGCTCAGAGCATTCCTGATGACGACAAACCCCGGGTGCGCAACCGGTATCAGCTGCTGGCCACGCCGAATCCTTTCAATCCCCGGGTCCAGATCGACTTCACCATGCCCCGGGACGACTACGCCCGGTTGGCTGTCTTCGATCTGCGCGGCCACCGGGTACGCACCCTGTTGGACGGCCCGCAACCCGCAGGCGATCAAAGCGTGTCCTGGGACGGCCGCACCGACACCGGTCAGGCTGTAGCCAGCGGCGTCTATCATCTGCGGCTCGATTCTCCGGCCATGGGCACGTCCTATATAAGGGTGAGCCTGGTGCGTTGAATCG
>CBDUYZ010000454.1:0-1851 GCA_965371575.1 uncultured bacterium | reverse complement strand
CATGGAGGAGTTGGCCGGGCTCGCCGCGGAGTTGAACAAGAGGATGGAGAACATAGGCGCCCGGCGGCTCCAGACCATCATGGCCCAGCTTCTCGACGATCTGCTGTACGAAGTGCCGGCCAAACAGATGGGGCCTGTCACCGTGGACCGCGCCTTCGTCAGCGACCGTTTGACCGACATCATCCGCGATGAGGATCTGTCCCGCTACATCCTGTGACCCACGGACCCCGCGACCACGGTATTTTCAGGGCGGGATGAGCATGCCATACACCTATGCCGAGTTGGACAAAATGAATGTGTAAACAGGTGGACTCGCGGTCCGGATACGCTATTTTTAGCGGGCACATCGCTCCATTTATCCACAACTCCCGGAGGTATGAGTCTTGACTGACAAGAAGGATTTCCTGGCCATCGATGATTACAGCACCGAAGACCTCAGGGCCATCCTGGCCCTGGCCCGGGAGCAGAAGCCCCTCGTCCGCGAGCACCGCCTGCCGCACACACATCCCAACCGGGTCCTGGCCTGCGTTTTCGCGAAGCCCAGCCTTCGGACCCGGGTCAGCTTCGAGATCGGCTTCCGCCAGCTCGGAGGCGAGACATTATTCATTACCGACCAGGAAATCGGCATGGGCACACGGGAATCCGTTCACGACGTGGCCAAGGTCATGAGCAGGTTTGCGGACGGCATCATGATCCGCTGGTTCGACCACCAGGAAGTGGTTGACCTGGCCAAGTACGCCAGCGTCCCGGTGATCAACGGTCTGACCGACCTGTCCCATCCCTGCCAGGTCATGGCGGATATCATGACGGTGGAGGAACACCTGGGCTCCATCGACGGCAAGACGGTGGTCATGATCGGTGACGGCAACAATCTGGCCAACAGCTGGTTGAACGCCTCCATCAGGTTCCCCTTCAATTTCATTCTCGCCTGTCCCGAGGGGTACCTTCCCGACGATGGCATCATGCGCAAGGCCGAAGCTGCGGGCGCGTCCTTCATGATCACCCACGATCCGCGCGAGGCGGTGGAAGGCGCTCATGTCATCTACAGTGACGCTTTCTACAGCATGGGACAGGAAGAAGAGGCCTTACGGCGCCGCAAGGATTTCGCACCATTCCAGATCACCGGCAGGCTTCTTGAGTCCGCCCACGAGGACCACATAGTCCTGCACTGCCTGCCCGCCCACCGCGGGGAGGAAATCACCGATGAGGTAATGGACGGTCCTCACTCGGTTGTTTTCGATGAAGCTGAAAACCGGATGCACGCCCAGCGTGCCATCCTGGCCACTCTCATCGGTTAGGAGCCCTTCATCAGGAATCGAAGCGGCATGCGACCCACAAGAGTCGGGCCCCGGTATGCGATCAGTTCGGCGCTGGCCGTCAGCCTCATCCTGGCGGCCGCCTGTGCCGTGGTCGAACCGCCGCCGGGCGGCCCCGTGGACACGACCCCGCCGCAGCTCACCGCCATGGTTCCGGACTCCGGCTCCACCGGGGTCGGTAATCTGAAAACCATCCGCCTCACCTTTTCCGAGAAGATGGACCGCACCTCAGCGATCACCTGGCTCCACTTCTTCCCTGACCAACGCATTCGCCAGACCAAATGGCATGGGTCCACGGAAGCCGAGGTCATTCTCGAATTCCCCCTGACCCCCGATACCGTCATCGTCGTGGAAGTGGCCTCCGGCATGCGGGACGCCCACAAGGTCAAGAGCCGCCAGGGCCGTCGTTTCCCCATCTCCACTGGTGATTCCATCCCCGCAGGCGCCATCAGCGGCATCCTCATCATGGCCGAATCGGCCGTGACCGACGGTGTTGTGGAACTCTACGACGTACCTCCCGACACACTGGAATATT
>CBDUYZ010000453.1:0-1851 GCA_965371575.1 uncultured bacterium | reverse complement strand
CAGCACGACTACAAGGGTATTTTCGGGCCGGTGATGGAAGAAGCACAGGCCGAGTTCGACCCCTCCATGGAAACCACCCTCGAACGGGAGCTCGGCCGCGACCTGAAGGGGTCCGAGGTTTCGCGCATCCTCACCCGGCGGGCCTGGCGGAAGTTCCGCGACAACCTGGGCGCCATGCCGCTGCACTACGTACGCAAGGCCTTCCGCTTCTGGAACGGGTACGAGTTGCCTCAGATCGTCAGCTACGACTACTGGAAGTCGCAGTTCTTCGCCCTGTGGGTGCTGCCGGTGCCGTTCGTGCTTCTGTCGGCACTGGGTCTCCTGGGATTATGGTTCCTGCCGAAACCCGCCCGCTGGATCATGTTCGTGCTGATCGGCGCCTACTTCCTGAGCCTGCTACCGTTTTTCCCGACCTCACGCTACCGCCAACCCATTGCACCGCTGCTGGCGGTAGGCGCCGCAGTGTTCGTGGTGGCCATGGTCCGGGGCCGGGCCAACCGCGGGGTATGGCTGCCGGTTGCAGCCGTGCTGGTCCTGGCGTTGTTGCCGCGCTGGGCCTCGCTCGACCGGGCCGAGGTTCTGTGGCAGGTACATCTGAACGAAGCCTCGCGGGCCGGCAAGCTCAACAATCTGGCCAAGACCCTGACCAAGGGACAGGAAGCAGAGACCGCCCGGCCCGGTCTGGCCGACACTCCTTTCTGCCTTTCGGGTTACCTGGAGAATCTCGGCGCTCATGAAGAGGCCCTGGCGGCGTTGGAGCTCGCCCGGGCTCGCCGTCCGGACAACCGACTGATTTACTACCGCATCGGCCGCAACCATGAACAGATGAAGCAGTACAGCGAGGCGCTGGCCGCATACGAACGGGCTTCATTCCTGGATTCCGACTGGGCCTACCCCTTCCTGCGGAGCGGTTTGGTGATGAGCCTGCAAGGCCGCAAGGCACGGGCCCTGGAACTCATGGAGAAGGCATACGAACGAAGCCCGGGCAATTTCCGGGTGCGGTCCAACCTGGCCGCGCTCTACGCCGAGAACGGACGGACCGACCAGGCCGTGGCCATTCTGGACGACCTGACCCGGGACTATCCTTTTTATGTGAACGGCTGGTTCAACCTGGCTGTGGCCAGTTACCAGACAGGGCGGCTTGATGAGGCCGCGGCGGCTTTGGCTAGGGCCGCCGCCCTGCGCGGATTGACCGGGGATCAGAAAGAACAGATAGACCGGCTCAAAAGGATTATTGAAGCGTCTTTGGGCTGATGATAGATTTGTCCTTGGAAACTGTTTGTCCTGTGAGATTGATCTCAAGGAAGGATTTTCCCATGAAAAGAACCCTAGCTGCGGCCATCGTCATCATGGCCCTCGGATCCATTCTGCCATCCATCGCCCAGGCCGACGGCCCGATCAATCTCAGCTTGTTCAACCCGATCCAGATCGTCAAGGAGGACCAGGCTGTCACGGCCTTTCGGTTCAGTCTGATCTACGGCGTGAACACCGACCTGACGGGCCTGGACCTCGGCCTGGTGGTCCTCAACAGCGGCAGTGTCACAGGCTTCCAGTGGGCCGGCGTGGGTCTGGTCGATGGGGACTTCACCGGCTGGCAGGCCGGAATATTCCACACCGTCCAGGGGGATTTCACTGGTCTTCAGAGTGGTATCTACAACGGTGTCGCCACCGGCAACGGACTTCAGTGGGGCTGGGTCAACACCGCCAGCGAATTCAGCGGTTTCCAGCTTGGCCTGGTGAACATCACCGATACCATGACCAGTGGTCTGCAGATCGGTATCATCAACATCATCAAGAACAAGGAAAAGCTGAAGTTCTTCCCCATCGTCAACTGGAAATTCTAGCAGGCTG
>CBDUYZ010000452.1:0-1871 GCA_965371575.1 uncultured bacterium | reverse complement strand
TCCTTTTTGGACATGCAGGCGACCCGCGCCTTGGATCCGGTGGCCGGCCAGTCCTTCATCATCCTGTGGGGGTTTTTCTGGGCGAACTTCTTCACCGCGACGGCCGCCCGGCGGTCGGCGTTGCCTTCACGCAGGACCGGATTGACCGCGGAACCGAGAACCTTGGCGAATCTGTTCTGGAGAGACTTTTCGGCGTCATCCTGGGGGTCCTCAGGATAGTCCGGGATATCAAACCCCTTATCCTGCAGCTCATTAATCGCGCTCTGCAGCTGGGGAATGGAGGCGCTGATATTGGGCAGCTTGACGATGTTGGCCTCAGGGGATTGGGTAAGCTCACCCAGCTGGGACAGGAAGTCGGGAATCTTCTGGTCCTCGGTGAGATTGTCGGGAAAATTCGCGATGATCCGGCCCGCGAGAGAAATGTCGTTCGTCTCGACCTCGACGCCGGTGCCCTTGGTGTAGGCCTGGACGATAGGGAGCAAGGTGTGGGTGGCCAGTGCCGGCGCTTCGTCGATCTTGGTCCAGATGATCTTGGAGGATGCCATGTCATTCCCTCGGCGTTGAAGAACTTGATGGCCGGGCCCGCGTTGAAGGGCCGGTCCAGAGAGTTCGGGTAAAGTGGTATGTGACAACAATTGTATCGTGATTGCACAGAGTCAAGGCCTTCCCCGGGGAGGTGACGGAATCAGGGTTTGATCCAACTCTTTCCAACCATACGACATCCTGCTAGTCTGCCCGCGACAATGAATTCCAGAGTTCCAGGGGAAGAGACATCCATGTCCCAACTGCATTATCTCGATTGGATCATCATCACGGGTTACGTGATCCTGACCCTGGCTCTGGGCCTGGCCTTCCGTAAACGCGCATCTTCGTCCACCGAGCAGTATTTCCTTTCGGGCCGTTCCCTGCCCTGGTGGGTGCTGGGCACCAGCATGGTGGCCACCACCTTTGCCGCGGATACTCCCCTGGCGGTCACCGGGTTCATTCGCGATCACGGTATCTGGTACAACTGGTTCGGCTGGCATTACGTCCTGAGCCAGATGCTGGCGGTATTCCTGTTCTCACGCTTCTGGCGCCGGGCCGAGGTTCTGACCGACAACGAATTGATCGAAAAAAGGTATTCCGGCCGGCCCGCAGCGTTTCTGCGGGGGTTCAAGGCGGGCTACTTCGCCATCCTCTACAACTTCATCGTGCTGGGTTGGGTTCTGAAGGGCATGGGCACTGTTGCCGAGGCGGTGCTGGGGGTTGATCCGAAGTTGGCGGTCATCGTGGGCGCGGCCCTGGCCCTCAGTTATGCGTTGTTGGCGGGGTTCTGGGGGGTGGTGATCACCGATGTCATCCAGTTCGGGCTGGCCATGGCCGGTTCCATATCCGTCGCGGTGATGGCCGTGCGCCACGTGGGCGGAATCTCCCAACTTAAGGATCGCCTGACCGAATCGCCCCTGTTCAGCGAGAACACGCTGGCCTTCATCCCCGGCGGCGACCTGGACCTTGAATCGGACTTCTTCAAATTCCTGATTTTCGTGACGCTGATGTGGTGGGCCAGTCACAACGCCGACGGCGGCGGTTACCTGATCCAGCGCATGGCCGCCGCCCGCAACGAGCGCCACGCGCGTGGGGCGACCCTGTGGTTCGTGGTGGCCAATAACGCGCTCCGCTACTGGCCCTGGATCCTCACCGCCCTGGTTTCCCTCGTCCTGTTCCCGGTCATGCCGGAAGGTAAGGGCGAGGAAGCGGCCTACCCTCTGGTGATGCTCACGGTCCTGGGACCGGGCCTGCTCGGTCTTCTGCTGGTTTCATTTTTCGCGGCGTTCATGTCGACCATCGATACGCATCTGAACTGGGGCGCCAGCTACCTGGTCAACGACATC
>CBDUYZ010000451.1:0-1911 GCA_965371575.1 uncultured bacterium | reverse complement strand
GCCGTCGTTGGCGAGATTGTCGGCGGCGTACGCTTGGTCCCAGGAAACACGGAAGGAAGGCACCACCCACAACCCTGCCCGCACGGCATTCCGCATGGACGTAAGCAGATTCGCCACTTTCTCCGTTCGGTAGGTGCCCGACCGGCTCGGGGTCGGTTCAGATGGCCCCCAGCGAGAGGACCACCAAATCTCGAACGCCACATGGTTGCCGGACACGCCCTGGTTGACGAGGTTGCGGAAGAAGCCCTCGGTCAGCGGCCCGTCGGCTTGTTTGCCCCCGATGCGCCAACCACGGAGCGCTGTCGGGCGGCCGTCCGGCCCGTAGAGGGTGCGACCGCTGGTGCGCCAGTAGCCGGTCGCGCTCTGCGCCGCGCCGTCGCTGAGCGTCCCCTGCTCGGTGAAGGCGCCCTGAAAGGCGTTCGGGCGATCCTCGAGACCCAGCAAGTATTGGATCTTCCCCATCCGACCGTCCGCACGATCGCCCTTGAACAACGCCTCGGGATTTGTCCAATCATGCATGAGCAACAATCCATGGACGCCAACGACGATCGCGATCAGCAACCACAAATGTTTACCTGATTACGCACTATCCTCAGCCTGTTTGGTGTGGTACATATAGTGAACATCCGAGCTTTTCCAAGGAGTTCACCATGGCACGCAACAAGATCCAGTTCCAGAAGGGCCTCAGTGAACGGCAATTTCGCGCATCTTACGACACCGAGGAACAGTGCCGGGCGGCTCTGGCTGCCTGGCGTTGGCCTCAAGGTTTCGTCTGCCCGCGCTGCGGCGGCCGGCGATGCTGCGAGATCAAGGAGCGCAAGCTCTACCAGTGCGGCTCCTGCCGCCATCAGGTTTCCTTGACCGCCGGCACCATCTTCCATTCCACCAAGCTGGAACTGATCGTCTGGTTCCAGGCCATCTACCTGGTCACCCAAACCAAGAAGGGGATCTCCAGCCTTGAGCTTTGCCGCCGCCTCGGGGTGACCCAGACGACCGCCTGGAAAGTCCAGCAAAAGCTGGCCCAGGTCATGCTGGACCGCGAGGCCGAGAAACCCGTCGGCGGGTCCGACAAGCGCGTGGAGATGGACGATGCCTATCTCGGCGGCGCCCGTCGCGGCGGCAAGCGCGGCCGTGGGGCTGCCGGCAAGACGCCCTTCGTCGTGGCGGTGGAAACCACCATCGAGGGCCACCCGCTGCGCCTCAAGCTGAACGCCGTCAAGGGCTTCCGCAAGGCCGAGATCAAAAAGCTCAGCCTGCGCACCCTGGTCCCCGGCACCACCGTGATTAGCGACGCCCTCGGCTGCTTTGGCGCCGTCACCCAAGCGGGCTGCCGCCACCAACCAATCGTCACCGGCAGTGGCGCCCAGGCCGTCCAGATCCCCGCATTCAAGTGGGTCAACACGACGATCGGCAATATCAAGAACGCTATCAGGGGCACCTATCATGCCGTCCGGCCCAAGCACGTGCCACGTTATCTGGCCCAGTATGAATATCGCTTCAACCGCCGCTACCGTTTGGAGGACATGATCCCACGCCTCGCCTGGGTCGCACTGCGAACCCCGCCCATGCCTTACCGGATGCTCAAATCAGCTGAGTTTGGTGCGTAATCAGGTAGGTTTTTGACTGATCGCCGAAAGCTGCGAAGTCCGGGAGGAATTTCCTATGGCGTCCCCGTAATCGCCACCGGTCAACCGCCGACCTTGATCCACATTCCCACAACCCAGATCGAAATCGCCTCCCGGTGAACTCCGAAAATTAGAAACGACTTCACCGTTACATAGCGCGGTTCCACGCTTATACTCGGTCCGTGCCTGAACTTGTCGCCAATGGTCCGATCATCCCGGTTCGTCTGATGAACGAACTCGACAGCGGAAGAGCGGTATTTTTCTGCGGCGCAGGCATCTCGATGGG
>CBDUYZ010000450.1:0-1914 GCA_965371575.1 uncultured bacterium | reverse complement strand
GTTCTTGCCAAGCATATTGGCCTCCCCCAGCAGGTCGAAGTTGTTGTTGTAGACCTTCTCCGGCCACCCGTTGCCGGGCGACATTTGACACGAGATGGCTACCACGGTGAAATCGTCGCCATCCTCTGTTATCAGTGCCGGGTTTATGAGGTTGCCATAGATATCGGTGCCAGGATTCCCAGATCGTGTTTCATCGTAAATGACGGTAGTGGTTCCACGTGAAACCAGCCGGAACACAATCGTAGACGTGTCGGCCCCACCATCATAGTCGTAGTCGCCGAAGATGTATGTGTCATGACGGAGGTCAAAGAAGTTGACTCCCTGGGCGACAACCACCTGTCCGGTCGGCAGCGTGAACGTGAACTTCGGGTTCACGGGGGCATTATCATTGACCCCAATCAGCTTCAACAGAGTGCCGTCCATGCCCCAGTCCATTTTTAGCAGGTTCGCCTCGTTGATGAAGCTGCCGGTGATCACTTCGGCCTCCCAGTCGATCTGCACGCGGAAGTATCCGCCGTTTTTGCTGGCCCCCTCCTGGATGACCTTCAGGCAGATCGCTTCCGACCCATCGTTATTGAACACCCAGTCCGACCAAGTGAACTTGTCCCAGTTCGGATCACCGATTGGGATCGTTATCCCGGCGGCAATCCTCTCCTGGTCACTGACCAACAGCGCATGTTCCGTAATGCTGGCGTCGGAGAATACGAACTCCTCCGCATCGAGGCGCTCGACCGGAGCGGACTGAGGGCTGTAGAAAGGGGCTGACCGGATGTAACACAACTTGCCGTCGCGGTAGAAGCAACCCCCGATGCGGACGTTGTATACGGTGCGCTCCAGGTACTCAACCTGGATAGGCGCGAAACTCATCTGGAAGTAGGCGTCGGGCAGATTGATCATCTTGCCTTTGTAGAAGATGCAGTTCCAGTGGGTCGCATTCGGAAACATGCTGAACAACGGTGGGGACGGGTCATAAGATGTACCGGCCAGCTTTTTGTACGTCGCCGCCGTCTCCACTTCAGCCCGCCAAGCGATAATATGTCCGAGGTCGAACTGGCGACCGCCGCCACGGGGAATGCTGAGATTGCCGAATATTGCAAGGTGCTGATTGTGCCGCGTCGGCGCGTTGTCCCAACTGATGCCCTGCCCGTTGTCCGACGATCCGATGAACTCCCTCGTCTCGAATATCTGGATGTCCGCATTAAACCCGCGATAGCGGCGGATATCCCCTGTCGGTCGCCGGGTAATGGCGTCATCGTAAAAGGACAGCGAATGGAATGCGGCGGCGTCATCCTGGGCGGCAGTGAGGATGCGCGGCGTCGTCGGCGTAACCGGGTCTTCTCCGGTGTACCCGTCCGGCGCATCCTCAGCCGTCGGTGTCAGCCAGGTGCCCCAATGCAAACCCGGCTCGACCTCGGCAAGTGGCAACGTGACGTGGATCAGCTTCTCGCCCTTGAAGCGGTCCATGACCGTGACCACCGTGCCGTCATCCTGAACCTCGACCTTGCGGGGGGCGCCGCCGAGCAAGCCGAGCAGGACGCGGCCACGGTGGAGGTGGGGCGCAGCGGCTTTCTCTTGGTTCTCGGGGAAGGTACGGATGCGGGTGGGTCCGTACCATGTGCTAGGTAGGGTGTTCATCGCTCTTCGCGCGAGAAACCCCGCCCTCAACGGTGAGGCTTTTCGCGCAATTTGGTCAATCAATCAAGAGGATGTCAATTCCATGGAGTACGAGAGACTTAATATTTCCCCTTGATCCAGATTTTTTGCCGAGCCAAAGTTCAATATAGACACCAGCGCCTCATCAGGAGCCGCCGAGTCACCCTTGGTCGCATTGGTCACCAGCATCGCGCCAGTGACGGTCGAGCCGTTGGTGGTGGTGATGAAGTTCATGGTCGTCGGATTCACCACCTTACTACC
>CBDUYZ010000449.1:0-1916 GCA_965371575.1 uncultured bacterium | reverse complement strand
ACGAAGTCGGTGATCTTCAGGTTGGTGGCCAGCAGTTCCTCGCGCGAGGGGAAGGAGCCGTCCGCCTTGGCCTTGCGGGGCACGCCGGCGGTGTTGATCACGAAGTCGGCGCCTTCGAGCACCTCGTACGTCTTGCTGCCTTCGAGATTGACGTCGTTGCCGTAGACCGGAGTGGCCTCGGCGATATCCAGGCACTTGCCCTTGGCGAATTCGGGTGGAGCGATGTCGACCAGGCCGATGTTGCGGGCCAGCCGGCGGGAAACGATTTCCGAGACCAGGACGCCGCCGATATTGCCGCCGCCTACGATACCGATTTTGTTGATCATGACACCAAACTCCTTGCTGGTAAGTCCAACTTTTCCGGAATTTCGAGAACCTTGCGGACCGATTCTTCAGAAGATGTACGTTAACATCCAGGGGGGCGGATTTCCAGCAAATTAGCGACATTACCAAGCATCTGTTTGCTGGGTGTGCAGCTAAATCATCAACCGGAAAGATAAAAAGACGATAAAAAAAATCTTAATTTATCTTGACTTGTATATTCAAAAACATATTGTCGCCCTGTCGGTGGGGACAGGCTCATGGCAGTGACGCAAACCTCAGGTCCTGCTGAAATGCCTGAAATACGGCGGGTGTTGCAAGGCGCGGCACCCGCCGTATTGTTTTTTCACCGAAAACAGCTTCCTCCGGTGTCAGCCGAAAGCTCCGGCCACCGCGATCCGCGACCAGTCCTCGAAACTGCCGCCGTCGGGCCCGGTTTCGGGTCCGGTCATTTTCTTCAATTTATTCACGGCAAGCCACCGCGCCTGATGCGGCTCCGCCTGGGCGCTGACCAGAGCCATGATCTTTTCATCGTTGTCCGCCAGTCCGTCCAGATCCACCTTGAAGACCACACCGAAGTGCACACTCGAGACGTCCTCGCTGTCCGAGTTGATGAACCCGATCAGGGACAGGGCGTCAGCGCCGGGATTCAGACCGGTTTCCTCTGCCATTTCCCGCAGAGCGGTGGCCATGACCATGCCGTTGGTTTCGATCTGGGTGTCGTCGCGGTCCAGGGGCTCGATGTGTCCGCCGAATCCAACCGACCACAATCCTCCCAGCCTTTTTTCGGTGTGTTTGGTGCGCCGCTGGTAACACAGCACGCGGGCTTGGTCGCCTGTGCCGCGCCTGAGCATCAGGTAGGGGATGATCTGCTTGAAGTGGGAATTGACTTCCATGTAGTCGCGCTCGGCGAAGAACAGGTGGCTGGTCAGGGTGTCCAGATCAATAGTCCCGGGCGGCAGGAAACCCTGGGGACTGAGCCCGGGAAACAGGTGTTTGCGTTCGATTACGAGGATGACGCGCAAGGTATCAGTCCTTCGGCTAGGGCAGGAATCGCCCGACATTCGCCAACTTCTGCGGCAGATATTCATCTATGACGTAGTTCAGACCGTGCTTGGCCAGCGCCTGCTGCTCGGCGCGCACCCCCATCTTGATCATCTGCTCCAGGGCCTGTTGCCAGGCCCGGTAGTGCAGGATGAAGGGGTCATTCTTCAGGGCGTCACTGGCCCGCTTGATGTCCACGTCCTTCAGGGGGTGGGTGGGCAGGTCGTAGTCGATGATGTCCTGGGGCGTTATGCCCAACAGATGCGCCTGGGGCACGCAGAAGTACTCGTTCAGGTGGGCCGCGTTGCCGCTGCCGACCTTCAGGGTGCGGTAAATGTTCGAAAAACCGTAGGGATCCCCGTCGACGAACACGTACACGGGCAGTCCGTAGCTGTCGGCCAGACGCCGCACGAAACGGCGGCAGGCGCGCGTCGGTACCCCGCCCAGCGAAATCAGGATGCAGTCGGCGGTTTTCCAGTAGTTGTGTTTGACCAACCGCTGGAACATGCCGGCGGTTTCGATGCACAGGATGAACTGGGCGTCGGTCTCGA
>CBDUYZ010000448.1:0-1925 GCA_965371575.1 uncultured bacterium | reverse complement strand
ACCACGACGCGTCCCCGTTGACGGCAGATCTTGCCGGCGGTGACCACAGGCTCGCTGCTGGCGGTGGCGGCGCAGATGAGAACCAGGTCCGCGCCCTGTCCCCGGGTGAAGTCGTCTACCTGGGCCTCGATCGGGTCGATCCCCAACCGGCCCACGGCGTCGGCCCGGCCCAGGGTCCGGGCCCGGTCCACGGCAGCGGCGTCGATGTCGGTGCCAAAAACGCGGCACCCGTTGGCCTTGAGGATCTGGCAGGCCATCAGACCGATGGGCCCCAGGCCGATGACTACGGCATTTTCGCCCAGGGTGGGCTCGGCCAAGCGGATACCCTGCAGAGCAATGGAGGCCAGGGTGGTCATGGAGGCCGCTTCGGGGGACACACACGCGGGGGCCTTGGCGACCAGATTGGCCGGGACCACCACTTCATCGGCGTGACAAGCGCCGCCGCCCGCACAGGCCACCAGGTCGCCTACCTGGACCTTGTCCACTCCTTCGCCCACTTCAAGCACCTCGCCGGCCATGCTGTAGCCCAGCGGCTGGGCGCCTTCGAGCTTGTCCCGCACCTTCTGGATGGTGTTCTTGAGACCAACCTGGCCGACCATATCTAGAACCAGCTTGACCTGATCGGGTTTGGCCCGGGCCTTGCCGAGCAGGGATTTCCTGCCCGTTATAACCTTGTTGCCCTCGGTGCCCGGGCTGATGGCGGAAAACAGCGTCCGAACCCGAACAAAACCAGGGGTTAACAGAGGCGCGGGGGCTTCCAGCACCTGCACCGAGCCGTCCTTCATGGTCTGAGCGAGAATCTTCAAGGCCAATTCCTCCAGGATTTCAGGGACGAGTTCACTCGCAACAATTATCGATCATGATCTATAGTTCTTTCACCCAAAAGTTCCAAGAATAAACCGTTTTACGGAATACTGGCGCAAACCGGGGGCGCTTGATGATCTGACCCCCATCCTTTATTGTTGGAAGTCGAAACGCGCCCGGTACAAACCTCTTCCGGCCTTGACCAGAATGGTCCTTTTCAATGGTTTATCGCGTCGCTGCCGTCTCCTTTCTGAACACGATTCCCCTGATCGACTGGTTCGAACAAACCGGCGACGTGCGGGTCGCCCTGAGTCGCGCCCTGCCCAGCCGCCTGGGCGGCAGGCTGGCCGCCGGCGAAGCGGACGTCGCCCTTCTGCCGGTCGTGGAGATATTCCGGGGCGTCAGTGGGGGTATGTTGCCGGGGACCGGCATCGCCTGCCGGGGCGACGTGGACACCGTCAAGATGTTCTACCGGGGTGATCCGGCCGAGCTGGAAATCGTGGCGGTCGACCGGGGATCCCGCACCTCGGTGGCCCTGCTGCGGATCCTGTTGCAGGAGCAGTTCGGCATCCGCCCTGAATTCTCGGAAATCGAACCCCGGGCGGATTGGCGGCCGGCCGCGGGCCAGGGAGCGCTGATCATTGGCGACCGTTGTTTCGAGTACGAAAAGGACCTGCGGGAAAACGGCGACCTTGAAGTTGCCGGCTACGACCTGGGCGGTGCTTGGTTTGAACTTACGGAATTGCCCTTCGTGTTCGCCGCCTGGGCCGTGGCGCCCGGTTTCCCCGCCAAAGCCGGTGACGCGGGCCTGCGCGAATTGATCGATCTGCTGACCCGGGCTCGTGATCACGGTCTGGCACATCTGGACGAAATCGCCGCTCGGGAAGCAGCCGCCGGCAGGCTCGGACACCAGGGTGAGGCGACCGGTGAGGCCTTGGACTATTATTTCCGTCATTCCCTGCGTTTCGTGCTGGGGGAGGAGGAAATGGCCGGTCTGCGCCTGTTCCACGAAATCTGCGTCAAGCACAGGGTCATTCCGGACAGTGCGACCCCTTAGATCATGGTGAGGTATATCTTGCGTTCACTGCCAGGACCCGCCGACCACGGTCCCATGGATCCCG
>CBDUYZ010000447.1:0-1925 GCA_965371575.1 uncultured bacterium | reverse complement strand
CGATGGTACTGGATGTATCGGTCCCGGCTTCCGATGGGTCCGACGAGGTGGAATTGGCGCCGGTTCCCTGCGAAGGTCTGGTGGTGCGGACGTGCCCCGAAACCGAAATCGAGGGCTGCGATGATTACGAAATCGCGGTCTTTTTCACACACATCGAGGCCGAAGGAGCCGCCAACCTGGAAAAACACATCGCCTTGCTGATAGATGACTCTCCCTGAGTCGCCTGAACCCGGCAACCGGGCCCATTATTCCCATCAGGATTTTCAATTTCCGACCGATATCAATGACTATGACAGGATGGGCCAATGCCTTTCCGGCTGGGTGTTTTTGCCCTGTCTGAATAGAAAGCCTGTAGTATCGATAGAAGGGTTCCGGAATGACCAACCCCAAGGACCGTACGATCCTGGTTGTGGATGATTCTCCGCCGACCTGTTTGTATCTCAAACGGTTGCTGGAGAAGAAAGGGTACGGTGTTGTCACCGCTGCCGACGGCGCCATCGGGGCTCGTCTGGCCATGGAACTGCTGCCGGACCTCATCCTGTTGGACAAGGAATTGCCGGGGATGCACGGTTTCGACGTCAGCCGGATTCTGCGGAAGCATCATGACACACGCGGCATTCCCATACTGATGATCAGTTCGGAAACCAAGATCTCCGAAAAGATCCGCGGCCTGGACATGGGGGCGGACGACTTCATCACCAAGGGTATCGGAGCCGACGAGCTTTACTCCAAGATCGCGGCTTTCCTGCGGATAAAGGATCTGCAGGACAAACTGCGTATGGAGAGCGACAAGCTCAACCAGATCTTCCGTTTCCTGCACGAGCCGGTGGCTATCTGCAGCAACGCAGATGAAATGCTCCTGGCCAGCCAGGTCTTCCTGAACTTGTTGCGCATGCCCCGCGAAGTGGCCCGGTTCAAGACCATGACCCAGATTCTGCGTACCCTCGAGGTTCCGGACTGCGTCATCGCCCATCTCCGGGAAGGAACCCAGGTGGATCTGCGCCTGACCATCACGGTGGATGATGAAGAGGTCCACTTGGCGGCTCGGACGGTGCCCATCCAACTGGATGAGAACGAGACGGCCATGGCCTACACCTTCCGGGACATCACCAAGGAGGTGGCCGCCGAACAGATAAAGGCCGATTTCCACTCCATGATCGCCCATGATCTGCGGTCGCCGATGTCAGTGATCCAGGGCTATGTCTCACTGATGGCCACGGGCAAGACAGGGGAGATCAACGACACCCAGGTGGAGTTTCTCGACAGCGTGAACAGGAAGATCACCGAGATGACTACCCTGTTGAATGACTTCCTGGACATCAGCAAAATCAACGCGGGCTTCGTCAATCTCAAATGTCGGGAATTGAACCTCGGTGAATTGATCGCCGAAGTCGTGGCTGACCTGGAGCCCATGGCCGCGGGTTCGGACGTAAGCCTCGACGTGGTCTTTCCCGCCGATGCGGTCCTGGTGCACGCGGATCCCCTGCGGCTCACGCAGATTCTCCGCAACCTGGTGTCCAACGCCATCAAGTACAACGTGGAATCCGGGTGGATTCGCCTGACGGTCGTTTCCTTGGACGGGTGGGCTCAGGTTTCCATTTCCGATGGGGGAATCGGCATGGCGCCGGAGGAGTTGTCGGTCCTGTTCGAGGCCTATACCCGCGGATCCTCCGAGCGGAAGATCAGAGGCGTAGGACTCGGCATGGTGATCGTCAAGAAACTGGTGGAAGCCCACGGCGGCGAGGTGACGGTCACCAGCGTACCGGGCAAGGGGTCGACCTTCACCTTCACCATTCCCCAGTTGTCCCAAAGCGGCCAAAGCGATGACAACAGCCATGCCGGGGCCCAACGCACTACCGACCTGCAGGGATCCGTCAATTAATCACCCACTGGGTGCCTCGCTTCCTGGCAGCCTCACGTTTCAC
>CBDUYZ010000446.1:0-1926 GCA_965371575.1 uncultured bacterium | reverse complement strand
GGGGCGACAGGGCGGTACCGATGTCCTGATTTGTGTCATGAAGGTCGCCGGAACCCTCCGTCAGAATCAAATCAATACGTGACCGAAACCGTGAACCGATGTACATAACCCATGGCGTCCATGTCCACCGCGCTGTAATCCGCGGAAAGCTTCGTGGTCTCGCCGGTGGGCAGCCCGGCGCCGAACCCGAAAGCCACTCCGTCGGTGTCGTAGTTGATGTGGTATCCGGCCCGCACGAAGAACATCTCGTTGAGCCCGTATTCCAGGCCCACGTTGGCTCTCTCCAGGTTGTCGGAGGGATGCTGGAACTCGAGAGCAAGGGTCAGACGCTGCTTATCGTTGCGGAAGGCGTTGAAGCTGGCCCCCACCTTGAAGATGACAGGCAATTTGGACTCGCGCTCATCGAATGTGAACTTGCCACCCAGGTGCTGGATGGCCATCCCCAACTTCAGATCCTTGATCCCGATCCGATACATGATGCCGAAATCGAGAGAACCGGTGTTCACCGCCGCCTCGGCCAGCCCCATGTGCAGGTAGTTCAACGTAACGCCCGCTGAGAACTTGTCGGTGAAGAACCGGGCGTAGGTCAACCCGAAGGTCGTCGTGCCGGAGTCGAAGGTCTCACCGGTTCCCTCTGGGTTGTAGGCAGTCCGGACCAATTGTGGATCCATCCAGAAGGACCTGATGGAAAAAGCGAATGTCCCGGGAATAGAACGTGGGTTGAACGCCACGATAGCGGTACTGAGCTTGGTGTCGGCAGCCCAGGCCACGTGGTTCAGAGAGACCTCGTTGCCGCGGACGTTGACGAGCCCGCCCGGATTCCAGAACACCGCGGTGGCGTCATCGGCCACACCGGTGAACGCCGACCCCATGGCAGTGGCCCTCGCGCTTACGCCGATCTTGAGTTCCTGCCCCCCGAAGGTGCCGACTTTTGCGAACCCGGCTCCCAGAGCCAGGGAAGGCAAGACCAGCAGCATGGTGGTCAGAATCGCGATGCGTTTCATGGAAACCTCCAGATCCGTCCACGGACGGAGTTGACACAAATCTGCCCCTATCACCAAGGGTTACCTGACTACCACGAACTTGCCGACGAAATCCTCGAAGCGGGAATCCTCGGACTGCACGGAATACAGGTAGACACCACTGACAATTTCCTGCCCATTGCGACTCATGAGATTCCAGCTTACGTGGCCGGACCCATCCAGACCGCTATGGGAAATAACCTGCACCAGGTCGCCGCTGATCGTGTAGATCTGGATCGTATTGGAGGCCTGCGGCAGGTTGGTGAACGTGACCCGGACCCCGGTGGGGTCCTCGCCGTTGGGATTGAGCTCCTGGTACTCACCCAAGGCTTCCCGCGTGGCTGGGTTGGGATACACGTAGATGTTGACACCGAACTTTTCCCGTTCCTCAGCCGTCTGAGCCTGGGTACCGGGCACGGTGCTGTCGAACGAAGACCCGGGATCGCCGATCAGACCCGGCCCCATGATATCAAGCGGACCACCTTCTGCACGGTCGGGAAAGCGGGCCAACTCGTGGTCCGTCGCGGTCACCGAGTAGAAATAGATGAAACCATTGTGAATGTCCCGGTCCACATATTCGTAATAATTCGAGCCCCTTTTTTCCACGACCCCGTTTTCCATATCGGCTGCGCGAGTCCTCGTGGCGAAGAATGTGTCGAGAACATCCGGAGAGGTTTCCCAGCGCACAAGGCCCTGGTACTGGGGAATGACCACGCCGTCGGCATTCCGGATATCCGGGCTGGTCGGTAGAGCCCCACTGGGATCATTGTCCACCACTTCCTGCATGGCCTCCGCCAGACCCTCGAAGCGTGGATCATCCAGCACCTTGGGCCGGTAGGAAACGACATCAAGCCCGGTGTTGGCCCCCAAGGGCAGGGTATCCTCGTAGGCGACACCGTCCACG
>CBDUYZ010000445.1:0-1926 GCA_965371575.1 uncultured bacterium | reverse complement strand
AAAGGCCTCATCGTGGCCGTCGAAGGGAACCTCTCGGTTCGTCTCGGCGGCCATTCCTTTCTGGTCACTCCCGCGGGCAAGGACAAGGGCAGCCTGCGGGTCCAGGATCTGCTGGAAATCGACGCCCGGGGCCGTTCTCCCCGGGGCACGGCGACCAGCGAGTGGCCACTGCACAGGCAGATCTACGCCCAGCGTCCTGATGTCGGGGCCATTTGCCACGCCCACGCTCCCTGGGCCACGGCGTTCGCGGCCGCCGGCCGTGACCTCGACGGAAGCCTTCTGACCGAAACCGCGACCCTGCTCCCGCGCGTGCCCCTGGCGACCCGCGCCCTGCCCGGATCCGATGCCTTGGCGGCGTCCATCGTTCCACACATCGCCGATCACGACGCGGTGCTGCTGGGTAACCACGGGGTTGTGACGATGGGAACCGATCTGCGTGCGGCCTTCAGCCTGTTGGAAACCGTGGAGCGTTTGGCGCAGGTCACCCTGCTGACCGAGATGGCTGCCGGCCGTTCCCGTATCGACCCCGACTATCCACCAGTGTAGACATCGGTCAGTTTATCGATAATGGCTGCCCAACTGAACTTACCCTCCATGAGGCTTCTGGCGCGCCGGGCCCGGCTGCTTGAGCCCTCGGTGTCGTGAGCCGCAGCCAGGACAGCGGTGGCGAATTGGCTGTCACACGGAGCGATGACAATGGCGTCATCCTCCGGGCCGGTGATCCCTTCGGCGCCGACCGGAGTCGTCACCACGGGGATGCCGCGCGCCATGGCCTCGAGGATCTTGATCTTGATACCGCCGCCTTCCGGCAGGGGCGCCAAGAACAGATGGCATTCACGGAACACACCGGTGAGATCATCTACGAAGCCCAGGGCCCGGATTCCCAGATCGGTCCATTTGGCCTCCCTGCCCCTTTGGCGCAGGAACGTCCGTGAACCCCGGCCGGCGAGGATCAACCGGCTGTCCGGCAGGGCTTTGGCCACGGTCGGCCATATGGTGTCCACCAGAAACCCGGCCGCCAGTCTGTTGGGCCGGTGGTTGAAGGATCCAACGAAAAGGAACCGGTGGCCGGGTCCGGGCGACCAATCGAAGCTGATTCGTTCGAGATCCATGCCCAACGGTACCGTAACCAGGTTTTTCCCGCCCATGTCCCGATACAAGGCATGATCCTCGGGGGTGACGCAAAGTGTCCGGTCGACCCAGCCGGTGGCGTCGATCTGCAGACGTCGCCAGGCGCGGGCCTCCCTGCGCGCCCCATATGCGGCCAGCGGATTGACCGTGCGTGCGGCACGGCGTTCGCGGGGAAGCGAGCCGAGTTCATGGCTGTTCAGGATGAGGCGCGGGGTGGACGAAGACCGGTTGTCCCGCCAACGTCTGAGGTCTCGCCCCAGCAGGGCCAGCTGGAGATACTCGATCTGCACGGCGTCGGGTGCGAACTGTTCGACGATGGACAGGATCTGACGGGACAGGCCCGGTGACCAGTATTTTTCCACGTACCAAGGGTAGCCCGATCGCAACGAACGGATCCAGGCCAGGATGCGGCCGGACAGCAGTGCGGGCCGGGGCGGACCGCCGGCCCGGTTGTCCAGGAACATCACCGGCGCCACCGAAACGCCCAGTTCCTCGACCTCTCCGATGAGGTTCTCTTCACCGGGCCGGACCAACGCGGCCACCCTTACGTCGTGACGTTTGGCGAGCCAGGTCACCAGGTCCCGGACGGCGGTGCCGCCGCCATGACCGATTCGCCGATGCGGCAGGTAGGGGGTCAGGACCAGAACTTTCATGACGGAAGGTGCGCAGACGAGAGAAGCGGGCCGCGGGGCGCTTGAGGCCGCGGGAAGTATCCGGCGTCAGAAGGAGGTATTTCAGAAAGAAACATAACCGCGGGCAATCGAAAATTCCTCCTTCTTGCGTTCCAGTTCGACC
>CBDUYZ010000444.1:0-1927 GCA_965371575.1 uncultured bacterium | reverse complement strand
ACCTGGCCGCCGGTGACCGCTGCAACGTCGATGACCCGGATACAATCAGCCAGGTCCGCGTACTCGGGCACGAGCTCACCCAGAAGATTGTTCGACTCCAGAAGGAACTCCTCGCGGAACACCACATCGGCCTCGTCCGGATAAAGAGGCAGGTAGCGGATCTGTGCCTCGACCAGATCCTGGAAAAAATGTGTGCCGAAGGAAAGATCGGGCACGTAGTTGCCCTTGCGCCGGGCTACCTCGATCAGCATGGCGGTGTTATTGATGTCCGCGTAGGTGACGCTCACGCCGAGTTTGATGTCGCCCCGGCTGCCCCAGCGGCCCGGTCCCATCAGAATGAACTTGCGTTTGGGCAACAATGTGTTGAGACGACCGACGGCCCGGCCGACCTCCTTCATCTTTTGGGGCGTGGCCAGCTTGCCGTATTCCTCGGGCACCACGTAGACGATGTGGGAAATGTCCGGCACATATCCGTTGGAAATGAATTTACGGGCGGAAAAAATCATCCGCTCCGGGTCGATATCGCGCGGAATAGGCGCCGGGGCAACATCGCCGGTCATGGCCTGGGGACGGCACTGCAGCAGATAGAAGTCCTTGCCGTCGTGGGCAAACTCGATGTCCACCGGATTGCCCAGATACCGGGCCAGGGTGGTCATGAGCACGTGCAGCTTGGGCATCATCTCCTTATCGGTCAGCAACCCCTCCATGTCCGCCACGAGGTCGTCATGCGCGGGATCCATCATGAAGCGGGAGGTCTTCTGAATCATGCCGTCGCGGTGGACGGAGAAGATCTTTTCGAGCAGGGGATAGTCCGTCCCCGCCTCCCGCAGCAGGTCCTTCAGGTTCACCGATTCGAAACGGTTGGTCTCCAGGTTGATGACGTCGGCCATCCGGGGACTGTAACGCAGGACTTCGTCGACCGTGGCGCTGGCACGCAGTCCGGGCTGACCCGGCACCGCGAGGATGGGAAAGTCGTCCCCCATCCGGTCCACGGCCCGTGTGCCCAGGCCGGGCACCAATCGTATCAATCCGTCTTCACGATTGATGCGCGGCGACCAACGGAATTCGTTCAGGCTGAAGGCCACGCCCGCGAAGGCCGGCAGCCACCAGCGGCCCACACGCGTTCCCACCACTTCCTGGATCAGGATGCCCATTTCCTCGATGAACTCGGTCAGCCCCCGCTCGCGCCGGTATTCGATGGGATCCGGGCCCAGGACCGAAGCCCACACCTCGGCCACGGCGTCCTGCAGGGCGTCGAGCCGTTGTTCAAAGGACCCCTGATTGGCCAGGAACAGACTCTTGTACTTGCCCGAAAACGCGGTGCCGAAGCGGTCCTCCAGCAGGCTCGAACTGCGGATGATCAGGGGCGTTTCCCCGAAGAATTCGAGCGCCCGGCCCAGACCTTCGCTGATTTCCGGAGGGAAGGCGCTGTTCTTGAAAAGCTGGATCATGTTGGGGTATTCACGGCGGACCTGGGAGATCTCCTTGAACTTCTGGTTCATCACGTCATCGAGATCGTTGAGCTTGATGAAATCCATTATGGCGTCCGAGGTGATGGACCAGGTCCGGGGCATCTTGATCCGGGAAATCCCCAGGTCCTCGGCTTCGGGCTGGCCCAGGATCCAGTGGGCCAACAGCAGACCCGCGGCCTTGCCGCCCAGCTTGCCGTGGCTTTCGCGGGTCATGATCATGTTGTCGAGCAACACGTGGAAATCAGTGATGCGCACCACTTCCTTGGCCACGTTGATGTAGTCGAGCTGTTCAGTCAGGAAGCGCTGTATCAGCGACACCCGCAGGCTCTTGAGCGTGCTGGCGGCCAGCCCGCTGCGGCCGTGCAGGACATCGTTGTAACGCCGCACAGCGGCCGCTATTTCAGGCATGGTGCGGCGCGGGTCCCCCACCACTGTGCTGAAGAAGCTGGCCTTGT
>CBDUYZ010000443.1:0-1937 GCA_965371575.1 uncultured bacterium | reverse complement strand
CTGGATGCGGTGAGGAGCGGTCAACCTCTTGTAGTAACCGATCTTCTTGTAGGGCAACGGTTCGCCGGAGTCGTTGTGGCGTTTTTTGAGGTAGCCATGCTCGGCTAACCGCAAGAGGTGGGCCGGACACATTCTCGAAGGCACAACTGAAAGTTTCAGTCCAGTGCCCGCCCCAGGTGGTGCAGTTGCAGCACAGCGGCGGCGGCCCGGGCGTCCTCGACCGCCCGGTGGGCGGTGAAACGGTCGGCGAGGTCCATCTTTTCCAGGATGGAATTCAGGGTCAAGCCGCTGGTGCGGTGGTTGTTGGATGCCAGCCAGACCGTCGCCACCGCCCGAAGATCGAAGGCGCCTCCGGCGATGTGCGTGCGGTAGTCCAGCCCGTAACGCGCACATTCCTTCCGCAGCAGGGGAATGTCGTAATAGGCCCCGAAGGCCGCGATGATGGCCTTGTTCCGCGGACCGTACCACTCCAGGAAACGGCGTCCGGCCTCCCCGAAGGTGTCCTTGTCCTGCACCATGTCCGGGGTGATGCCCGTGATCTCGGAGATGAATGGCACGATGGGGTAGTCCTCGGGCCGGACCAGTTCACTGAAGGTTTCGGTGATCTCCAGACTGCGCCGGTCCAACCGCACGGCCCCGATCTCGATTATGCTGCTGCGCTCGATGGTGTTGTTGCCCTGGTCCTCGGTTGGGCAGGAGGCTTCCAGGTCGATCACTACGATGTCGGTCGAGTAGCGCATGCTGTGAGCTTTCCGGTGGTCGCGGTCAGGACTAGGGCAAACCCGCGGAAGGGGAAATCACTTTCCACTTCTGGCCAAGGCTATCATAGGCAGAGGACTACTTCCACGGGTATCACGCTGCTCGTCGCGGGCAGGTTCGATCGGAAATCGATCAGGCGATTTTGTATGGTTGGGGTTTACTTGATTCCTTTCAGGTGCCACAGTGGGAAGACGAATAATTGGAGCCGGGTGCGGGGATGGCCGCGACCGGAAACCTCTTGAAGTGGGATTCCCCAGGGATGGTCTTGTCATGAAAAAACTGCCCAGAAAACTGGTTTGGACGTTGGGGATCATCTTTGGTCTGGCCCTCGTGGTCACCGTCGGCCTCCGGTTGTTCTTCCCGGCCGAGAAGGTCAAGGACATGGCTGTGAACATGGCCGGCGAAAAGTTGGGCCGGGATATTTCCGTCGTGGATGTCGGTCTGTCCTTCGTGGGCGGGCTGGGGGTCGAACTCGAGGGAGTCGAGGTCGCGAATCCCCCGGGATTCACCGGTGAGCCCCTGCTGTTCGCGGAAAATGTCGATCTGAAGCTCCAGTTCGCCCCGCTGATCCGGGGGGAATTCCGGGTCCACCGGCTTGTTATCGACCGGCCCCGTGTACGGCTGGTCCAGCAGTCCGACGGATCCAATAATTTCACTTTTGAAATGCAGGAAAAACCCGGCGGCCCTGGCGAGGGTTTGGAGTCTGGAGACCAAAGTGCCCAGGCAGATGTCGCGGTCAGTTTCGATCGTTTGGAGATCAATGACGGCAGTCTGGTTTACTTTGACGAAATAACCGGCCAAAAAGTTGATCTGGTCGGGCTGAACCTGGCCGCGGGTTTGATGAATCCGCGGCCGGGCGTGTTCCGTTCGTCAGGCCTGCTGGAGGTGGACAGCCTCCTGGTGGCCGGGGAACAGCCCCTGCCGGCACTGGCCGTGGAGCTTGACTACGATCTTTCCTTCGATGCCGGCCGGCAGACCCTCGAACTGACGCAGGGGGATCTGGAGATCACCGGCCTTCCCCTCGCTTTTCCGGGCAACATGACGACTGTGCCGGACAGTCTGGTCGCCGCCGGCGAGGTGAGGACCAAAGGCATAGCCCTGACCGATCTCTTCGCCTTTCTGACACCCGAACAGCTTGTGCCACTGGAGCCGTTCACCATCGCCGGCGACGTGTCGCT
>CBDUYZ010000442.1:0-1940 GCA_965371575.1 uncultured bacterium | reverse complement strand
GGAACATGTGGTCTTCGGCCAGATACAGGATCATGCCGTTTTCCAGCTCCACCCTTTCGTAGGCGGGCATGGAGATTTCGTTCAGTTCGGGAATCTTGATCTTCTCCCAGGGCTTTTTCGCCAGGCTGGCGGGAGCGACCGCCACCGTGACGAACACGAGCACCAGGAGCATGACGGCCATTCTCTGGTTGATCTGCTTCATGATCGTTCCTTTCGGCGCCCCGCCGCGTCAGACGGGGCGGCAGAAGCTCCCTAGGAGGCCTCTTCGGTTTCGATGATGGCTACGGTGCGGTTGGTCTGGACGAAGATCTCGCCCGCCACCCGCTTGACGTCCTCAAGGGTCACAGCTTCAATCTCTTCGACTTCCTTGAACAGGTTGCGCCAGTCGCCGGTGAAGGTCTGGTACCAGGCCAGTTGGCCGGCCATGCCGGCGTTGCCCCGCAGCCCGCGAATGAAGTTGGCCCGTGTGCGCTGCTTTACCGCCGCGAGTTCCTCGGCGGTGATGCCCTCGGCCACGATCTTGTCGATCTCCGCATAGGTGGCTTCTTCCATGTCTTTGCCGGTCTTGCCCTTGACGGGGATGGCGAAGACGATCAGGCCCGTCTGATACTTCTGACCCGGAAAACCGGGGAACGTCACAGCCTGCACGGCGATCTGCTGCTCCTTGACCAGACTCTTGTACAGCCGGCTGGTGCGGCCCTGGCCCAGAACGTCGGCGATGACCTCGTACACCGGCCAGTCGGGATGCTTCACGTTCTCGATGTGGTAGCCGGCGGCGAACACAGGCTGCGCGGGATCCTTCAGGACCATCCTCTTTTCACCCAGTTGCTTGGGTTCCAAGGTTTCCACCGACTGGGGATGGCCGGCTGGAATAGCCGAGAAATACTTCTTGGCGTATTTCCGGACCTCGTCGAACTGCACGTCGCCCACCAGCGTGACCACGATGTTGGAGCCGACGTAGTTCTCTTCGAAGTAATTTCTGCAGTCGGCGCGGGTGATGTTCTGGATGTCGGACATGTAGCCTATGGTCGAGTGGTGGTACCCGTTGGCCATGAACATCAGGTTCTGGAACTGTTCGATCATCCGGCCGATGGGATTGTTGTCCGTACGCATGCGCCGCTCTTCGGTGACCGGTCCGTCCTTCTCCGTATAGAATTCGCGGAGCACGGGGTCGGACATGCGGGCGCTCTCGAGATAGGCCCACAGCTCCAGGCGGTTGCTGGGAAAGTTGTAGTGGTACACCGTCACGTCGCTGCTGGTGTATGCGTTCAGGCCTTGTCCACCGTTGTTCTCGACGATCTGGCCGAACTCGTTGGTCACCACGAATTCGCGCGCGGCATCCTTGGCTGCGGTGAAAGCCGCCTCCAACTCCTCCAGCTTGGCAGGGTCGGCATTCACGCCCTTCAGACGCTCGGCCTTGACCGCAGCGAAGGCTTCGTCTTCGAGCGCCATCGCCTTCTTTTCTGCCTTGTAGTCGTTGGTTCCGATCTCCGAAGTGCCCTTGAAGGCCATGTGCTCCAGGATGTGGGATAGACCGGTGATGCCGCGGACCTCGTTGGCGCTGCCCACGTTCACGAAGGTGCGGAATGAAAACACCGGCACGTCGTGGTTTTCCAACACGATGAATTGCACCCCGTTGTCCAAGGTGAACTCCTGGATCTGGCCCTCGAGGTCGAGGTACGTCTGGGCGCCGGCCCCGACTGCGCCCAGCAGCAGGGTGGCGGCGACCAGGGTCAGGATACGGATTCTAACAGGCATGGACGCCTCCGATGTTTTGCCCTGGCAAACAGGACGGCACGAATCTGGCCCGGTAATTTTACGGCCGGGCGGGGTAAAACTGAAAAATCGCCCAAATCAAAAAATTCGGGATCAAAGTCGGGGGTGGGAAACGTCCTAGGAAGCTATCATTGCCCCTCTTGGATGTCAATAATCGGATGCCG
>CBDUYZ010000441.1:0-1961 GCA_965371575.1 uncultured bacterium | reverse complement strand
GAGGTTACCGGCCTGGAGAACATACCGGACACCAACGGGATCATCATGTGCAAGCACCAGTCGGCCTGGGAAACCTTCACCCTGCAGATGGTCTTCCCTGAGCAGACCTGGGTCCTGAAAAGGATCCTGGTGTGGATTCCCCTCTTCGGCTGGGGGCTGGCCCTGACCGGATCGATCGCCATCGACCGCAAGAGCGGCGCCAAAGCCCTGAAACAGGTGGTTGAAAAGGGCAAGGACAGGCTGGCCAAGGGGCTGTGGGTGGTCATCTTCCCCGAGGGGACGCGCACACTTCCCGGACAGACCGCCAAGTTCAACCCCGGCGGCGCCATGCTGGCAGTGCGCAGCGGCTACCCGGTGGTACCGGTGGCCCACAACGCAGGCGTATTCTGGCCGCGCAGTGGTTGGCCGATCCGGCCGGGCGTCATCAAGATGGCCGTCGGCCCGGTGATCGATCCGGCGGGAATAAAACCCGCCGAAATCAACCGGCGGGCCGCCGCCTGGATCGAGGATCGGGCGAGGGAAATGGACTGAGCTGACAGTATTACCCGTACGCCTGTCTTTGTTTCACCCAAATCCGGAGCAATCATGAACAGCGAAGAATTCCGCCGCCACGGTTACGAGGTGATCGACTGGATCGCCGACTACCTGGAACACGCCGACCACTATCCGGTGATGTCACGCAGCAAGCCTGGTGAAATCAAGGCACTCATTCCCGACCACGCCCCCGAGGACGGCGAACCGATGGCGACCATCCTCGAGGATTTCCGCCGCGACATCATGCCCGGCGTGACCCACTGGAACCACCCCCGCTTCTTCGCCTACTTCCCGGCCAACAACAGCGCACCTTCGATCCTGGGCGAGATGCTGACAGCCGGCCTGGGAATCAACGCGATGCTCTGGCAGACCAGCCCCGCGGCGACAGAGCTGGAAGAGAAGGTCACCGGGTGGTTGGGTGATCTGCTGGGCCTGCCCGCGGGCTTCCACGGGGTGATCCAGGACACCGCCTCGACGGCCACGTTGTGCGCGTTGGTCTGCGCGCGGGAAAAAGCCACCGCCTTTGCGGTCAACACGGCGGGTCCCGCGGGCCTGGCCGGCGCCGGCCCGTTGCGGATCTACACCTCGCGCGAGGCGCATTCCTCGGTGCTCAAGGGCGCCAAGATCGCGGGTTTCGGGGCGGAGAACGTTGTCCGGGTGGACATCGACGCCGACTATGCCATGGACCCCGCCGACCTGGACGCCAAAATCACGGCCGACCTGCGCAACGGCCTGGTCCCCTGCTGCGTGGTGGCCACGGTCGGGACCACGGGCTCGACGGCCATCGATTCGCTGGCCGCAATCGGTCCGGTGGCGAGAAAGCACGGCCTGTGGCTGCACGTGGACGCCGCCCTGGCGGGCACGGCGGCCATCCTGCCGGAAAAGCGGTGGATCCTCGACGGCGTGGAGCATGCCGACTCGTTCGTCTTCAACCCCCACAAGTGGCTGCTGACCAATTTCGACTGCTCGGCCTACTTCGTGCGCGACCCCGAGCACCTGGAACGCACCCTGTCCATCGCCCCGGAGTACCTGAAGACCGGCCGCGACCGCGAGGTGAACAACTTCATGGACTGGGGCATTCCCTTGGGCCGCCGTTTCCGCGCGCTGAAGCTGTGGTTCGTGCTCCGCAGCTACGGGACCCGCCGCCTGCGGGAAATCATCGCCACGCACATCGCCCTGGCCGAGGAATTCGCCGGTTGGATCGATGCCGCCCCGGATTGGGAACGTCTGGCTCCTGTGCCTCTGAACACGGTCTGCTTCCGCTGGAAACCCGCGGGGATGAATGAAGCGGACCTGAACGCCGCCAACCAATCACTGATCGATCGCGTGAACGCCGACGGCACCATCTACCTGACCCACACAAAGCTGGACGGGGTATTCTCCCTCCGACTTGCGATCGGGCAGCGGGCCACCGCCCGTGAGCACGT
>CBDUYZ010000440.1:0-1975 GCA_965371575.1 uncultured bacterium | reverse complement strand
GGACAGCAGGGCATCGGTATCTCGGCCGCCGGTATGTACGGCCAGCTGACCACCGGGCAGCCGATCACCATCTACAGCCGCACCGGCAAGAATCATCCCGCCCATCGTTTCCAGGTCATGCTCGACATGAAGAAGAACGAGCCCCACATCCTGTCGGGCGACGAGACGATCTGGGAGAAGGATCACGGCACGCGCATCGAGATCCACCTGACCGGCAGCTACAAGCGCGGCCAGCACTCGGTGGACAACTACCTCGAGCAGACGGCCATCGCCAACCCCCACCTGCACCTGACCTACCGCAACCCCAAGGGCGAGGCCATCGTCTATCCCAACACCACCAAGGTTCTGCCGCCTGAAGCGGTGGAGATCAAGCCACACCCCTACGGCGTGGAGCTGGGCATCCTGGCCCGCATGCTCAAGGAAACCAAGTGCCGCAACATCAACTCGTTCATGAAGGACGAGTTCTGCCGCGTCGGGCCCAAGACCGCCGAACAGATCTTCGCGACGGCTGGGCTGCCCCCGCGCAAGAATCCCAAACGACTGGTCCGGGACGACATACAGAAGCTGCTCGACGGCATCGCCGAAACCAGGATCGCCGCCCCGCCGACGGATTGCCTGTCCCCCATCGGCGAGGAACTGGTAATGGCAGGACTCAAAAGCGGCGTCGAGGCCGAATTCTACACCTCGGTCACCCGGCCGGCGGCCGTGTACCGCGGCAATCCGTTCCAGATCGAGGTGGGCTTGGCCTACGGCGGCAAGTTACCCGGCGACGAGCTGGCCAAGGTGATGCGCTTCGCCAACCGCGTGCCGCTCCTGTACCAGGCCTCGGCCTGCGCTGTGCACAAGTCGGTGCTGACCAGCAACTGGCGCAGCTACGGCCTGCAGCAGAGCAGGGGAGCTCTGCCCGCCGGTCCGCTGGTGATCCTGATCCACATGGCCTCGGTGTGGGTGCCGTTCACCTCGGAGTCGAAGGAAGCGGTGGCCCATTATCCCGAGATCATCAAGGAGATGAAGCTCGCCCTGCAGGAGGCCGGCCGGCGCCTCGGCAAGCACATCAAGCGGCAGGCCCGCGAAAAAGACGCTATCAAGAAGCAGAGCTACATCCAGAAGTACATCCCCCACATCGGGGAGGCGCTGCAGGAGATCCTGGCGATTTCCGACGCGGAAAAGGACGAGATCATCACCACGCTGACTGACACTTTGGAACGCAGCCGCAAACTTTAAGGACGGATACCTTGGCCAAGAAAAAGACCACGAAAAAGACAGCCAAGAAGACGGTGACCAGGAAGGTCGCGAAGAAACCGGCCGCGGACCAGGGGGAACTGAGCTTCGACGCCACAGCCGGCCCGCCGCGCACCCGGACCACCGGCGCCGAGGACCGCAAACCCTCCTTCAGCCCCGTGTCCAGGCGCATCCGCAGCGAGTCGAGCATCATCCGGCAGAAAATCCTGCTCGGCGAAAAGCCCACCATGAAGTTCCCCCTGCGTTCGCTGGCCAACGTGACCTACAGCTCAAAGACGGGTTACTTCAAGCTCAAGGGCAAGAAGAAGGAGCGCGCCTTGACGGTGAACACCGTCAAGACCTTTGCCCAGACGCTGAAGATGATGGCGCTGTCGAAGGAACTGATCGAGACCGACGACATCGCCACCAAGCGGGAGGCCTACTACGTCTCGAAGAACTGGCAGGAAGCCCGCTTCAAGGAGCAGCCCGAATCGGACACTGTGATGGAGGACGTCGAGGCCTTCTTCGGCGTCAACCGTGAGCAGCTCGGGTTCGTGCCCGAGGAAAAGGGAGGCGACGTGGCCGGCCGCCTGGTTGTGATCGACCACGACCGGGACTCGGGCGAGGAACTCCGGATCGACTGCACCAGGTTCGGCAGCGGGGCCTACAGCATCCCCATCACGGTTGAGGACCTGAAATTCGAGACCGACGCCCAGTTCATCCTGTGCATCGAAACCGCCGGCATGTTCCAGCG
>CBDUYZ010000439.1:0-1984 GCA_965371575.1 uncultured bacterium | reverse complement strand
ACCTCAATCAGGTAGTGGTCTACCTGCCGCCCGAGTCGGCTGAATGTGCTGATAAACTCCAGGTGACCAAGGACCTGTTGAACCTGGACGGCGACCTGGACATACTGTCCCAGGCCCGGCAGGAATTGATGGCCCTGCTGTTCAACGTGGCCAGCGGCAAGCTGGCACTCACCGAGATCATCAGCCTGGACGGCGCCCCTGTGTCCCGGGCCGTCACCTACGTGGACCAGTTGATCGACGACGGTGATCCGTCCTACTACGAAACAGCCATGAAAATCGCCAAGGACATCAACGGGGGGAAACTGGTGAAAAGCGGAGTGATCCCGGACGGACTGCCGGACTACTCCTACCAGATCGTCCCGCGGAAATTCAAGCTCGGTCAGAACTATCCCAACCCCTTCAACCCGCAGGCGACAATCAAATTCGAGGTTGCGAGGCCCGAGCATGTCAAACTCATGATCTACGACATTGCCGGTCGCCTGGTCAGGACCCTGGTGGACGAACCCAGGGATCCCAACCGTTACGTGGTGGTCTGGGACGGGACGAATAACGCGGGTTCCCCGGTCTCCTCCGGTGTTTATTTCTGCAGGATGGTTGCAGGCACTTTCGAGCAGACCCACAAGATGCTGCTGCTCAAGTAGCTTATCCGGTCGGAACATGGCCAGGGCCTCCTCCTCGGGGGGAGGCCCTGCCTGGAATACACGGAGGGTACGGATGATTGATCTCCCAGGCGGAAACGATGCAAATGGGCAGCCCGACGAAGGCCGGACCATCGGTCCCTATCGTTTGATCGAACCGATCGGCGAAGGCGGCATGGGGGAGGTTTTCCTCGCCGAACAGCTGCAGCCGATCCGCCGGCAGGTGGCCCTGAAGATCATCAAGCTGGGCATGGATACGCGGGATTTCGTCACCCGCTTCGCATCCGAACTCCAGGCCATGGCCATGATGGACCATCCCTACATCGCCCACGTATACGACGCGGGCGCCACCGACCGGGGGCGCCCATATTTCGTGATGGAATACGTCCACGGGGTTCCCCTGCTCCAGTACTGCGACGAGCTCAGGATGGGGATCGAAGATCGCCTCGAACTTTTCATGAAGATTTGCGAAGGCATCCAGCACGCCCACCAGAAGGCCATCATCCATCGAGATCTCAAATCCTCCAATGTCCTGATCGTGGAGGAGAACGGGGAAGCCTGGCCCAAGATCATCGACTTCGGCGTGGCGAAGGTCATCGGGGAAAAGATCACCGAGCAGACCATTCAGACCCAGATGGGCCAGATCCTGGGCACACCTGAATTGATGAGTCCGGAACAGGCTGACCTGACAGGCGGCAGCATCGACACCCGTACGGACGTCTATCTCCTGGGGGAAGTGCTGTACGAACTGCTGACCGGCCTGCCTCCCTTCGACCCCGAGGAAATGCGGAAGTCGGGCATCGACGGGATGCTGTACAAGATCAGGATGATCGATCCTCCGCGTCCCAGCGTGCGGTTGAAGGAACTGGGCAAGGACGCCGATTCCTTGGCCGCGGTGCGCAGGATGTCCGCGGACAAGCTCATCAACCTTCTGTCGGGCGACCTTGATTGGATCGTCATGATGGCCCTGGAGAAATCCCCGGACCTTCGTTATCAAACAGCCCACGCCATGATCGCGGATCTGCGGAACAACCGGGACTCCCTGCCCATAACCGCCCGCCCGCCCAGCACACCCTACCGGGTAAGGAAATTCGTCAACCGCCACCGCACGGGCGTGGCGGCGGCCGGCCTCGTCGCTGTGGCGATCATTCTGGGCATCACCGGCACCACCGTGGGGATGATCCGTTCCCAGCGGGCCGAAAAACTCGCCAGTACGGAAGCGGCCACGGCCAGGGAAGTTTCCGATTTCATGGTGGGCCTCTTCGAGGTGTCCGACCCCGGCGAGGCCAGGGGCAACGCCGTCACCGCCCGGGAGATCCTGGAAAACGGCGTCCTGCGTATCGAAC
>CBDUYZ010000438.1:0-1995 GCA_965371575.1 uncultured bacterium | reverse complement strand
CCCTGCTCTTCGACCTGAACTTCATGCACCTGAATTCGGGCAAGGCGCCCTGGACCGGCATCGCCGATGCATACGGGGGCATCTTGGTCGTGATGGCCCTGACCGGCATCTTCCTGGTCCGCGGTCGCAAGGGCCTGTCCGGGAGGGGCGGAGTGCTCATGATCCTGGGTTTTCTGTTGCCCCTCGTGTACGCCGTGGTGTCGCGCAGAGGCGGCTGAACCCCGCTTTACCGCCCTCCCGCGCTCCTCCTGGCGGGGCTTGACTCCCCTGCCCGCGCATCCTAGCTTATGTGAACCGGTTCCCTTGATTCTGTCACAGATCAAAGGCGCGATACCACTGTCTCTTTCTTATTCAGGCCGTCGTCGGCAGGTGACTAAATGGGCGCGACCATCGGCATCCGCAGGGAAGACAAGAACGAATGGGAACGCAGGGTTCCCCTGGTGCCCGCGGATCTGGAAGAACTCAGCAAAAATCCCAACCTCGCTTTCACGGTCCAGCCTTCGGACATCCGCGTCTTCAGCGACGATGAATACCGTCAGGCCGGCATCACCGTCGATGAGAATCTGGATGAAGCGGACTTCGTCATCGCCGTCAAGGAAGTTCCCCTCGAGTACCTGCAGGCGAAGAAGGTTTATTTCTTCTTTTCCCACACCACCAAGGGGCAGGCCTACAACATGCCCCTGCTCCAGCATCTGCTGGACACCGGGTCCACCCTCATCGACTACGAGCGCATCGCAGACGAGCAGAACCGCCGGCTGATCTTCTTCAGCGTACACGCGGGGTATGCGGGCATGATCGAAAGTCTGGTCTGCCTGGCCCGGCGGATGGAATACAACGGCGCAAAAACACCTCTGCTGGAACTAAAGCACGCCTACGAATACGGCAGTCTGGTCGAAGCCAGGAACCACCTGCTGCAGATCGGCCACCGCATCCGGACCGAAGGCATGGGTGATCACTCCGACCCGATCATCATCGGTCTGGCCGGATACGGGAATGTTTCGCGGGGTTGCCAGGAAATCCTCGACTGTCTGCCGGTGACCGAGATTCCGGTCGCCGAGCTGCCAAACACCGCCGGGGCGACGGCCGCCCAGGTCGGGCCCCTGGTGAAGGTCGTGTTCAAGGAAGAGGACATGGTGGAGCCCCGGTCCGCCGACGTCCAGTTCGTACTCCAGGATTATTATCAGCGGCCGGGAAACTACCGGGGCGTCTTCAAGAAATTCCTGCCTCATCTGGACCTGCTGATGAACACGATCTACTGGGAAGACCGCTATCCCCGCCTGGTGACGAAAAAATGGGCCAACGCCCATTACGGTAAAGGCAAGCATCCCCGCCTGCAGGTCATCGGCGACATCACCTGTGATATCGAAGGCAGCATCGAGTTGACCCTCAAGGCCACGATGCCCGACCAGCCCTGCTTCGTCTACGACCCCCGGACGGAGCAGATCCACGAAGGAATCGAGGGTGACGGCCCGGTGATCATGGCCGTGGACAATCTGCCCTGTGAACTGCCTCGCGAGTCCTCGGAACATTTCAGCACGGTCCTGCGGGATATGATGCCGGCCCTGGGCCAGGCGGATTTCCGGTCCGATTTCGGGGGTCTGCATCTGCCGCCCCATCTGAAGAAGGCGGTCATCACACACCGCGGTAAACTGACCCCCAGCTACCGATACCTGCAGGACGCTCTCGACAAGGCCCGCGGGTAGGCTCGCCAACAGGCGGCCGGGAAGGGAATCAGGGTGAAGAAAATCCTCGTGTTGGGCGCCGGTATGGTGGCCGGCCCGCTGATCAGGTATCTGCTGGACCGCGGCTATGGCCTGACGGTTACCAGCCTCGTCCTGGAAGACGCGGTCAAGCTGGTCGGCGACGATCCCCACGGCACGGCCCTCAAACTCAATCTTACCGACGACGAATCGTTGTCCGCCCTGGTGGGGTCGCACGACCTGGTGATCAGCCTGGTGCCCTACAGCTATCATCCCCTGGTCGCCAACCACTGCC
>CBDUYZ010000437.1:0-1996 GCA_965371575.1 uncultured bacterium | reverse complement strand
CAGGCACGGGCGTTGGGGCCGACGATACCGTAGGGGTCGACCATGTCCGGCGTGATAATGCCAAGACCTTTCGTCCTTGCCTTGAACACGACATTGTTGAACATGACCCGCTCGATCTGGTCGAGCAGCTTTTCCGTGCCCTTCATGATTTCGCGAGCACGTCCCTCGAAACCGTCCGGCAGGCCGGCACGCACGCCACCGGGGACGATATACATGTGGTAGATGCGGGCGCCGGTCATTTCCTCGAACAGGTCCAGCACATAGTCGCGATGCGCAATGGTCCAGTTGGGGACGGTGTACTGGCCGAAGGCGCCGCTCTGGCCGCCGATCCACATCAGGAAACTGGCCAGCCGCATCAGTTCCAGGTTCATGGTGCGCAGCCAGATGGCGCGCTCCGGTACCTCGATGCCGCTGAGTTCCTCGACCGCGTGTGAGTACAGGTATTCATTGAAGGTCGGTTCGGGTACCGCGATGCGGCAGACGACGGTGAAATTCTGGATGAAGGTGCGGCGCTCCATGAGTTTCTCAAAGCCGCGGTGCAGATAGCCGACATGGGTCTTGCACGCCACAATGGTGTCACCGTCCAGCGTCAACTCCAGTGACATGTTGCCGGTAATGCCCGGATGCTGCGGGCCCTGCCACAGCTTGACGTACTTGCCAGAGGACAGGTCGACCGGTTCCGGTTGGGCGAAATCCAGGGCGGCAGAATGGCCGGTTGAGAGCGTCATTCCTCGTCACCGCCGCGCTTCGGGTAGAGTTCCATCTTCATGTGCACCCGCGGTACCTCGCTGTGGCGGCCCTCGCGGTGACCGAAACGTTCCTCGCTGAACTTTTTGGTATCGAACTCGCGGCGCATCGGCGGGATCTGGTCCCAGCCCTCGAGGCAAAAGTCCTCGTCCAGGCGCGGGCTGCCCGGGAAGCGGATGCCGTACATCTCGCGCAGTTCACGCTGGTAGGTCCAGGCCTGTGCCCACAGTGTATGGATGGAGGTCATTTCGGCCTGCTCGCGGTCAATGTCGACGTGCACGCCGAGCGTCTGCTGATTGTCGTAGTTGTGCAGCATGTACACCAGCGTGAAGATGCCATCCTCGATGTAGTCAATGCAGGTGATAAAGTTGAGGTGGGTGTAGCCTTCACGGTCACGCAGTTCGCGAATCAGAATCTCGGCGCTGTCCCTGTCGACTTTCAGTGTCGTCAGTCCCGGCTTGCGCACGTGGATATCGCTGATAGCAAAGTGATGCTGCAATCGTTCCAGTTGTTCATTCATGGGGTTCGTTACCAGTTGTAATCGGGCATGTCCCAATTCTTGATTACCTTCTTCTGGTTGGCCTTGTACCAGTCGAAGTTTTCCACGTATCGATTGGCGCCGTCGCAACGGCCTGCCTTGATCTTCTTTTGCAGCTCCATAATGCCCGCGACCAGTACTTCGGGGCGCGGCATGCAGCCGGTGATGTACAGGTCCACCGGAATATACTGGTCAAAGCGGTTGATAGTGTTGTAGCTGTCGAAATACATGCCGCCGTTGACCGGGCAGATGCCGAGGGCAATGACGAACTTGGGTCCCTGCATCTGCTCATAACTGCGGATGATGCGCTTCAGGGTTTTCACCGAGGCATAACCGCCGATGACGAACACCGATGACTGCCTTGGAGTGGGGCGCCCAGCGACGCCGAATCGATTGGCATCGAAACGCGCCGTCATCAAGGGGCGTAACTCGATGGCGCCGCAGCCGGTACCGAACGCCAGGATCCATAAGGAATTGGCGCGTGCCCAGTTGGCGAAATCTTCCACCGCCTTGATCGGGTAGGGCTCGTAGGCCTGTGGCCGTGCATTGCTGAACAGCTGCTGTTCCTCGTCCGTCAGGCCGGCATTTTCCAGTGTGTCTTCTGTACCCAGTGTTTTAATCATGACCGGCCCTCTCAGGAAATCAGTACCATTTGTACGTAAATAATAGACGCTATTCCGATCAGGGTCGGGATTTTAAAAAAGAAGCGAA
>CBDUYZ010000436.1:0-2067 GCA_965371575.1 uncultured bacterium | reverse complement strand
CGCCGGAAACAAAGTGAAGACAAATCAGAAGGTCTTGCCCACGGTCCCGGTAAACATAATCCCCGGCATCTGCACGCCCGGCACCTCCTCGTAGCGCCGGTCCAGCAGATTGGTCCCGATGACCGCGGCAAACCAGCCGGTCCGGTGTTTCCAGCCCAGCCGGCTGTCCAAAACGAAAATATACTTGAAGTCTTCCGGTCCATCGGTGTGCTCGAGATAGCGGCCGCTGACGGTCCAGGACAGATTCACCGGCAACATTGCCGTGCCCTGGGCGGTCAGCACATGGCGCGGCACCAGCAGGGTGTACTTGCCCTCGAAACCGGGTGCGAGCTCGTTCTCGTTTTCCAGCCAGGTCCAGCCGACTCCCACCCGGTGTCCTCGGCCGTGCCGCCACCGGGCGCCCGTCTCCACGCCCCGCACCGTGCCTGCGGCGATGTTCAGCGCCTGCCAGACCGTGCCGTCGACCGGTCGCGCCCACTCGATCCGGTTGGTTTCGTACCGTTCGAAGTAGGCGGCCTGGAAACTCCAGGGATCGTTGTTGATCGCCAGGCCCACGTCCCAGGTCCAGCCCTCTTCGGGTTGGAGATCTGGGTTGCCGACGTTTACCGGGTCCTCGTAATAGAGATCAGTGAAGGTGGGAATGCGGTAGACGTTGCCGATGCTGCTCATCGCGGTCACTGTGCCGGTCAGGTCGTAGGCCACAGCCCCGGTGCCCGCGAACCGGGGGGAATAATCGTTGCGGGCGTCGACGCGGCCGCCGACCTGCCAGCGCAAAGCGCCTCCGTTGTCGTCGATCTCCACCGATGCCGAGCCCCGGCGCCGCACATGCTGCCCCAGGGCCTCGCCCCAGACGCCCGTACGTAGACCCCGGCTATCGATATCCTCGTACACCCCTTCCAGGCTGACAGCCACGGCCTGCTGTCCGCCCAGATCCACGATCCCGCGCAGTTCAGCGCCGGTCTTGCGGGTGAGATGGTCATTCGTGTAGCGGGCTGGATCATCCCGGAACAGGATGAACCGGTCTTCGTGTCGACGATAGAAAACGCGGGGCTCCAGGGTGAGATTGTCTCCGGCGTCGAATCGATACAGTCCCGACACGAACCTCGCAGTGGTCCGTTCGGTGGATGGGAACGGCGCGTAGAAATCCAGCGCACCGTATGCCCTTTCGGCGTAGCCGCCGAATAAATCCAGCTCACTGCCGGGCGCGCCGCTGACCAGCCGACCGGTGGCGGACCAGGTGTCCGCGTCGTTGCCGCCCCAGGCCTCGGTGCCGTCGTCCTGCAGAACGTCGTAACCGTCAGTGCGGAATCTTTCCACGGAAATCCGGCCCGCCGTGGTTCCGCCGCCGGCGACATCGAGGCTGCCCCGGGCGCCCCAGGTGCCGTTGCCGCCGCCCATGGCGGCCGCCTCGCCGCCGGTACGGTCGGCCGGGCGTTTGGTCACCACGTTGACGGTGCCTCCGAAAGCCCCGGCGCCGTACAGCACCGAGCCCTGGCCCGGCAATATCTCCATGCGCGAGATATCGTGTTGGCCGATCGGCAGGTTCATCAGGTGATGACCGGTCTGGGGATCGGAAACGTCGAATCCGTTGAGCAGCATCTGCACCTGGTCGAAGGTGGAACCGCGGATGGTCAGATCCGACTGCACGCCGTACTGCTGTCGTTGGCTGACCACCACTCCGGGAACCGTCTGCAGCATCTCGGCCGCAGAACGGGCGGGCGCCCGGTTGATGTCCTCTTCGGTCAAGACGTTGACATTTCGAACCAGTCCCGGCAGGGCGGCCGGAACGCGGGACCCCAGCACTTCCATTGTTTCGGCCACCCACAGGGTGTCGCCCTGGAAGATGACGAAATGGGCCCAACGGGCGGTGGTGTCCGCCGGTGCGGCCGCGGGCGCGGGAGCGGTCTGAGCCAGGGCGGATCCAGGAAGGAAAAAGGCCAGGGCGGTCAACATGACCGCCCCGCGCCGGATCACTGCAATGAGAGACATGGGCGAGTCCTCAAGAGGTTTTGGGTTTCGGATTTTCGTTCCACAGCAGCATCGCCAGCACTAAACCGATCAGGGCAA
>CBDUYZ010000435.1:0-2067 GCA_965371575.1 uncultured bacterium | reverse complement strand
CGTAATGGGTGTAGTGGACGTCACGCACCTCGAAGCCGGCGCGGTCACGATGCAGTCCTCCCGGACCCAGGGCTGACAGCCGCCGCTTGTGGGTCAACTCGCTCAGGGGGTTGGTCTGGTCCATGAACTGGCTCAACTGGCTGCTGCCGAAGAACGACTGGATGACAGCCGACACCGTACGGGCATTGACCAGGTCCGCAGGACTGATCGGTTTCTCCTTGTCCGCCAGGTTCATCCGTTCCTTGAGGATCCGTGACATACGGCTCAGGCCGACGGAGAACTGGTTGGCCAGCAACTCGCCCACCGACCGGATCCGGCGGTTGCCGAAATGGTCGATGTCGTCGATGTCGCTGTGGCCCAGGAACAGCCCGATCATCTCATGGATTATGGCCAGGAAATCGGCGGGGGTCAGGGTCGTGGTCTTGGGATTCACGTTCAGGCCTAGCCGGCGATTCATCTTGTACCGGCCGACCTCTGCCAGATCGTAGCGTTTATCGTTGAAGAAAAGGCGTTCGAACAGGGCGCGCGCAACTTCCTCGTTGGGCGGGTCGCCCGGCCGCAACAGGCTGTACAGGCGCCGCAGCCCTTCGTCCTGGTTGCTGGTCGGGTCCTTGCGCAGCGTGTTGAGAATCAGGCTGGGCCGGTTGAGGGTCACTTCGTCCTCGGCCACGAGCTTGATCTCCTTGAGCCCGCTGGTCAGCAACGTTTCCCGGAGCAGGGCGTCGATGATGGTCCCTGCCTTGGCGAAGGGCTCCTCGTCGTCGGACCGGTAGACATCCCCGGCCAGCACGCGGCCCTCCAGGGTTTCCTCGAGTTCCTTGTATTTCTTTGTCCCCGGCTTGGTGATCCTGACCTTGTTGACGGTATGAAACAGCTCGATGATCTCCTCGCTGCTCTGGAAGCCCAGGGCACGCAGCAGGATCGTCGCCGGCTGCTTGCGCTTCCGGTCGATGTGCACGTACAACAGGTTGTTGATGTCAGTGGTGAACTCGACCCAGGAACCCCGGTAGGGGATGATCCGTGAGCGGAACAACCGCCGGCCGTTGGGATGAATTTCATCGCTGAAGAAAACGCCGGGCGAACGGTGCAGTTGCGAGACGATGACCCGCTCGGCGCCGTTGATCAGGAAGGTGCCCTTGGGCGTGATCATGGGCAGTTCGCCCAGGTAGACTTCCTGCTCCTGGATGTCCCGGATCATCATCTCCTGGTCTGAGGCTCCCTCGGGTTCCTCCTTGACCACCAGCCGCAGCCTGACCTTGAGGGGAACACTGAAGGTGAGTCCCCGCTCCTGGCATTCCTCGATCCCGTATTTGGGTTCTCCCGTCTTGTAGCTCATATACTCCATGACGAGATTGCCGCGGTTGGATTCGATGGGGAATATATTCTGGAAAATCGCTTCCATGCCGCTTACGCGGCGTTCATCGGGCTGAACCCCGGTCTGCAGAAATTCGCGGTAGGAATCCAGCTGCACAGCCAGCAGGTTGGGCATTTTTTCATCACGCTGGATCTTGGAGTAGTTGACGCGTCCGGTGAACTTGTCGACCGAAATATTTTTCACAGGACCACTTCCCGGGAAAGGGGGGGGATGCCCGGTCAGGCATCCGCAATGCAACGGAATCTGAACGATCATTCTGAACGATCAGGGGCCTCGGCCCCCGCGGAAAGACCCGCTCGGCGGGACCTCGTCCGATCTGCTGTCACACGGATGAGGTCCCGCTTCGCGAACGGTTCCGAAACTACTTGAGGTCGATGATGGCCCCGACTTCTTCCAGCTTGGCCTTCATCTCCTCGGCTTCATCCTTGGTGACTGCTTCCTTCACGGCGGTGGGGGCGCTTTCCACCAAATCCTTGGCTTCTTTCAAACCGAGGCCGGTAATGGCCCGGACCACCTTGATCACCTGGATCTTCTTGTCGCCGATACCGGTCAGCATAACGTTGAATTCAACCTTGACATCTTCGGCAGCCTCACCGGCGGCACCGGGGGCCGCGGCCATGGCCACGGGAACGGCGGCGCTGACACCGACCTTGTCTTCCATGGCCTTGACCAGGTCGGCGGCTTCCAGGATG
>CBDUYZ010000434.1:0-2083 GCA_965371575.1 uncultured bacterium | reverse complement strand
GATTCATGAATAATCCGGGTTAACCGATACCTTGACTAGTCCCCTGTGTCCCGGTAGCTTTGCCGTCGATTGCGGTCTGTTCCCCGGACGATTCCACTCCGACAAAGATGACGCTCTTCGAGGCTGAATCAGGAGTTCCATGACCGACCTCACTACGTCTCTTCCGCCCGAGACACCCCTGTCGGCCCGTATTGGCTCCATCCTGCTCAATATCCTGATTCTTCTGGCCCTGCTCTACGTTTTCCTGTTGTCCATCGCCATGTTCGGCGCGGCCTTCAAGCTGGTGGGCAAGGAGTTCAGCCAGCATCTGATCGCCACGACCAGCAACCCGGTGGTCGGGCTGATGATCGGGCTGTTGGCCACTTCGTTGATCCAGAGTTCGTCGAGCACCACCTCGATCGTGGTCGGCATGGTGGCCGGCGGAGCGCTGACGGTGCAGGGAGCCATCCCCATCATCATGGGCGCCAACATGGGCACCACCGTTACCAACACCCTGGTGGCGATGACGTCCATGAATCGCCGTACCGAGTTCCAGCGGGCCTTTGCCGGGGCGACGATGCACGATTTCTTCAACCTGATGGCCATCGCCATCCTGTTCCCCATCGAGCAGACCACGCATTTCCTGGAAAAATCGGCCACCTGGCTGAGCGTCCACCTGGTCGGGGCTGCGGGTACCGAATTCCCCAATCCGATCAAGACCGTGACCAAGCCCGTCGTACACCAGGTGCAGGACCTGCTGACCGGCGGTTTCGAACTCAACAAGGGCGTAACCACGATCATCATGATCGTCGTGGCGCTGGCGGGCATCTTCTTCGCCCTGACCTTCCTGACCAGGGTTCTCAAGGGGCTGGTGCTGGATAAAGCCGAAGGCGTCTTTACCAGGAAGTTGAGCGGCGGCTGGTTCGGCGCCATGGCCATGGGCCTGTTGGTCACCGTCGGGGTGCAGAGCAGTTCTATCACAACCAGCCTGATGGTGCCCCTGATCGGCGCGGGCATCGTGCCCCTGGAAACGGCGTTCGCGGCCACGCTCGGGGCCAACATCGGCACCACCATCACCGCGCTGCTGGCCTCGCTCACCGGAACTCCCCAGGCCGTGACCGTGGCCCTGGTCCACCTGCTGTTCAACATCTCGGGAATCCTTATCATCTATCCGGTAAGGGCCGTCCGTAACATACCCCTCCGCCTGGCCCGGGGGCTCGCCCGCAGGACGGCCGAAAAGAAGTACTTTGCCTTTCTATACATGATCGGGGTTTTCTTTATCATGCCGCTGATATTCGTGCTGATCGACAAGGCGCTCCGCGCAGGCTGACCCACGGGAGGAATTCATGAGTTTCCGATCGATTCTGGATCTGTTCAAGGAAGACAACTGGAGCAACGAACTGGTCGATATGATCCTGGAGATGCTCGACCTGGGGGCCGAAATGTTCGACTACACCATCGGCGTGCTGGTCCAGGGCGAACCCGACACCGATCCCCAGCAGATGCTCTACAACCGGGACATACGCATCAACAAGCTGGAGCGCAAGATCCGCCGGCGTGTGGTTTCACACCTGTCGATGCAGGGGTCCCGCGCCAAGGTTCCCTCGGCCCTGATCTTAATGAACGTGGTCAAGGACGGTGAGCGCATCGGCGACTACGTCAAGAACCTGCACGAGGTCAACGACATGATGCCCGCCGACCCGGACCGCAAATTCTATCAGGAACACCTTGCGGCCCCCGCCGCCGCCATCGCGGAGCTCTTTACCCTGACCCGTCAGGCCTTTCTGGAAAGCGACGAGGAAGACGCCGGCAAGGTCATCAAGCAGGCCAAGAGGCAGGGCCGCGAATTCGAGGACAAGATCAGGACCATCACCACCAGCGACCTGTGCACCCAGGACGCGGTCTGCCTCGTGCTGGTGCTGCGTTTCTTCAAGCGTGTGACGGCCCACATGAGCAACATCGCCTCGACGGTGATCATGCCCGTCGATATGATCGATTTCTACGACGAACCCGAGAACTGACGCCGTCTAACCCGTATTATTCATGAACCACCGTAGCGAGGGTGTGTATGATAAGATTTGACAGTGCTCTCGCAAGGTTTTGG
>CBDUYZ010000433.1:0-2084 GCA_965371575.1 uncultured bacterium | reverse complement strand
GGTTGTCGATCTGGGGGCGGGGCCGTTGACTTTTCTGCACGCCCTGTGGCTGGCCCGGCCGGGACTGAGAGGACAGGAATTGGATTACCTGGCCGTGGACCGGTCCGAGTCGGCTCTCAAGACCGGCCGCAAACTGTTCCAGGCGATGGCGGGGGATGCGGGTTGGACCATCCGCACCGACAACCAGCCCGCGGGTCAAAAGAAATTCAAGCCGGCGGACCTGCTGGTGATGGCCAACTTCATCAACGAGGTGGATCGCGCCCCTCGGTCCGGTCGGCAGGATCAGAGCGCTTCCAGAGAGGCTCTTATGCTGGAACGGTGGGAAGCTCAAGTTGCCTCTGACGGGGCCATCCTTTTGATCGAACCCGGAGTGAGGGACGCGGGCCGATTCCTGTCACGGGTGCGTCAGGCGGCATTGGAACGGGGCTGGTCGATTCCGGCCCCCTGTCCACACGGTGAAGATTGCCCCATGCCTGGCCTGCGCAGCACTCCCTGGTGCCATTTTACTTTCCCAACGGGGGATGTCCCGGCCTGGCTTTCGCGCTTGAGCCACAAGGCCAAGCTGCCCAAAGCTCGAGCCAGTCTCAGTTTCCTTTTGATGGTCCGGGGTGATGATCCGCCGGTGCGGATTCGTCCGCAGCGCACCCCTGGCAAAGGCGCAGGTGTGGTCCGGGTCATTTCCGAGGGATTCGATCTGCCCAACGGCAAACTCGGCCGGTACGGCTGTTCCGAAAAGGGGTTGATCCTCCTGGAGAACAGGCGGGATGAACAGGGTCCGGTTCCCGGCGGTCAGGTTACCGTCAAATGGCCGGAGAAGACGCGGCGGGACCCGAAGTCGGGGGGCTTGACTGTCCCTCTGTCGCCGGAGCGGCGCCGATAATATGGTCCTGAAAAAACCGGGCCCGATCGGGCCCGGATTGCTTTTGCCCCGGGATGTGGCTTAGAACGCACTTACGAATCCCAGCCCCAGCCGATTGAACTCCTGATCCAGATCACGCGTGTATTCGATACTGCCCCTCAGGTTGCGGGCAAAGAGATAGGTCGCGCTGACGGTCATCGACTCGTAGTCGTTATCGTCCATATCCGAATCAACCTGGTTGTACAGCAGCGTGAAGTAATGGCTGGACTGGTCCCTCCGGGGGGAGATGACCAGCTCGGCCACCATTCCTTGTGTATCCACGTTCGTATCGAGTTCGTCGAAGGTCGGGTTCGTGTCCCGCCGGAACAGGTACTGGAAATTCAGGTCGAACATGCCGTTGCCCAGGGTGAAATCAGGACCGTGGTACGCCAGGCGGTTCTTGTACGACATCGTGGATGTCTCGTCGGCGAAGCCCTTCTCCTGCCCGTAATAGAAGAAGTAGCCGATGCGGAAGGGTTCGAAGATATCCTGGCTGAGGCGCAGGCCGTAGTTCTTGTACTTGTCGTTTTCGAATGTGTGGTCCTCACCAGCGGCGGCTTTGCCGTTGCCGTTGACGATCATTCCCACCAGGCCGGTGCCGGTCTTTTCGATGTCGAAGGTCATCATAATGCCCCGGTCGTAGGCCAGGTCGGTCCCGGACATGCCGACATTTGTCTTGTAGATCTCGTAGTCCTCGAAGGTCAGGCGCAGCTCGCGCTTCAGAAGGGGATCGGAGCTCTGGAACTGGCCGACCATGATGTCGAAGGGCACGCCGCCGAGGTCGTTGAAATGGATGTAGGCATCCTCGATCCCGGCCACTTCTCCCCGTTCGGACATGTAGAAGTAGAAGTAGTAGCCGACGTTTTTGGCGACCGTCCCGCCGGATAGAAGCTTCACCCCGTAGGGGACCCTGAGGTCGTTGTTGATCTCTTTGGTGTCTTCGTAAATACCGTAGAGATCGAAACGGGCGGCGATGGGAAAGGTCTTGTTCAGCAACAATTCGTCATCGCCTGTATTGACAAAGTTCCGCGGATTTTCGACCTCGGGCATTGCGAACCCGTTGGCCGCGAATTCCGCGCCGAATTCCTTGAGGCGGGGAAAGGGCGCGTGGCAGGTAGTACAGCTGATTTTGTGTTCCCGGGCGAAGGCGGGGATGGCGGTGGCCTGCCGGGGCATGACCACGACC
>CBDUYZ010000432.1:0-2093 GCA_965371575.1 uncultured bacterium | reverse complement strand
GCATGCTCGACACGGCCATCCTCTGCATGCAGAAGGAGAGCCACTTCGTCAAGGCCTACAACGCCGGTGTGGGCAAAATGGACATATGGAAGCCGACCATGGAAGACAGCCTGGACCTTTTGGCCAGGCTGCCGGGCATCGCCGCGGGCGTGTACCGGATGCGCTTCAACAAGGGTAAACGCATCGCCCCCAGGAAGGGCCTGACCTGGTCGGAGAACTACGTCCATATGCTCGGCATCAAGGACAAGACCGGCCAGTTCGCCGACTGCATGCGCCTGTACCTCGTGTTGCACTGCGACCACGAGGGCGGCAACGTCTCGGCCCACGCCTGCCACCTGGTGGGCTCGGCCCTGAGCGACCCCTACTACAGCGTGTCCGCCGGCCTGAACGGGCTGGCCGGCCCCCTGCATGGGCTGGCCAACCAGGAATGCCTGAACTGGGTGCTGCAGCTGAAGAAGAAGTTCCGGGGCGTACCCAGTGATGAGCAGTTGACCCAGTATGCCTGGGACACGCTCAACAGCGGCAAGGTGATTCCCGGTTACGGCCACGCGGTCCTGCGCGTGACCGACCCGCGTTTCACCGCTTTCCGGGCCTTCGGCATGAAGCACTTCCCCGAGGATCCCGTTATGCAGCTCGTGGACAAGGTCTACAACATCGTACCGGGCGTGCTGAAGAAGCACGGCAAGGCCAAGAACCCCTGGCCCAACGTGGACGCCGGCAGCGGCGCCCTGCTGTACCACTACGGCATGCGTGAATTCTCCTACTACACGGTGTTGTTCTCGGTCTCCAGGGCCATGGGCATGCTCAGCCAGATGATCATCAACCGGGCCATGGGCTCGCCGATCGAACGGCCGAAGAGCGTGACCACCAAGTGGTTGAAGAAGCAGGTCAAGAAGTAGGGTCCACTGCCTTACCGAAAAAAGCAGGATCCGGGCAATTCCCGACCATCGGTCGCCGAGTTGCCCGGATCATTTTTTTTTCGGCGGAACTGAACTTTGGCTTGTGTCCCTCAGACGACCTTCTCCCGCCAGGCCAGGATGACCGCGGGCAGGATGTGGGAAAAGTAGAGAAGCCCCGCGGGCAACAACACATCGAAAATGCGCCAACCGAAATCGGAGGCCAGGGCTGCGGCATACATCAAGACAAGGCTGCAGGGAACAAAAATCACGTAGGAGTAACGCAAAGCTTCCCGTGTGACAATGACCTGCCGTTCATCGAGGTTTTCGACCTTGGCGTGGGTCAGCTTCCAAAGCCCCGTCCTCCAGATGACATGAAGAAAACTCAGGACAAGACCGATCAGACAGACCACGATCAGACCGACGGCTACCGGATTGTGAACTCCGCCTGAGACCCACCCGTAATAGAGCAATTCCAGAAGGAACAGGCTGGCCAGGTTCAGGGCAACATATCCGCGTCTGGTGGTTTGGGATACGGCACCGATCATTTCAATTCTCCTCATTTTCCAGCTGATCCCTGAGAACCTCACTCAAGGGTTTCATCGGCCGGGTTGAAAACACCATCTCCACCGGAAGTCCAAATACCTCCGCGATCCGGAACGCCAGATCCAGACTCGGGTTGTATTCCTCGCGCTCCAGGTACCCGATCGTCTGGTAGTTGACTCCCACCAGCTCGGCGAGTTCCTGCCGCGACAGATCGCGCTCATTCCTGAAAATCTGGATTCGATTGTAGATTTTTCTCGGTTTCATACATGTAGATTACATCAATTTATTGTAAACCGCAAGGTTTTTGTTGTAAATTTACAATATCAATTCAGAAAATCCCACCTCGGGCCATGGACGATCTGACCCGGATCAGCGGGTGACCGACGTCAATGGACCAGCACGATGTTGATTCTTTCTTCCTGGCCGAGAGCATTCAGGATGAAAACATAAACACCCGAGGCTTGACGCGCCCCGTTCTGACCTGTGCCGTCCCAGGGAAAATGGTTCTCCCCGGCCACCCCCGCCATGCTGCCCAGGTCCTTCACCATGCCCCCACGTATGTCGTGGATCCTGGCGGTGGCGGTGGCCGCCCCGGCGAGGGTGAAACGGATCTCGGTTGTGGGATGGACCGGGCTGCCGAAGGGATTCGGC
>CBDUYZ010000431.1:0-2135 GCA_965371575.1 uncultured bacterium | reverse complement strand
GTTCGATCGCGTCGATGATCTTCATGGCCTCGATCTTGGGCGCGCCGGTCATCGAGCCGCCGGGGAAGCAGGCCCGGACCAGATCATAAGTATCGCGGTCCTCGCGCAGCCGGGCCCTGATCGTCGAGACCATCTGGAACACCGTGGCATATTCCTCGATGATCTGCAGCTCCGGTACTTCAACGCTGCCGATTTCCGCCACCCGGCCCAGGTCGTTGCGCACCAGATCCACGATCATCACGTTTTCGGCGCGGTCCTTGGCCGAGTTCGCCAAATCATCGCGGAGTCGGGCGTCCTCGGCGGCGTCGGCGCCGCGGGGGCGGGTGCCCTTGATGGGCCGGCTCTCGGCGATCCGGTCATGGCCCAGCCGGAGGAATCGTTCGGGAGAGGCGCTGGCCACCTGGAAGCCGGGGAACTGCAGCCAGGCGGCGAAAGGAGCAGGGTTGACCTTTCTCAAGATCCCGTACAGATCCCATGGATCACCGGGCAGATCCATTTCCAGCCGGTGGGTAAGACATACCTCGAAGACATCGCCGGCGAAGATGTGTTCGCGGCACTTCTGGACGGCGGTACAGTATTCTTCCCTCGTAAAGTGGGCGCGGATGGGCGGGAGCTCCTGGCCGGTATCACCGCTTTCCGGGGTCGCCGGCCTTCGCCCTCCGTGGCTCCGGCTGGCTCGGCTTGCGGGCTTCCGCCCGCCCGCGTCCGCTTCGAAGGCGGCGATTCTGGCCCGCCAGTCAGCCAGACGAGAATCAGCATCTCCGCGGTCGATGATCGCAAGAGTGGTCTTGCCTGTCCGGTGGTCGTGGCACAGCACCTCGCCCACAACCATGAAAGCAAGGTCGGGAAGCTGGAGGTCGTCCTCGCCGGTATCCGGCAGACGCTCGATGGCGTAACCCGTTTCGTAACCGAAGTACCCGACCAGCCCGCTTTGAAACCCTCCCTGGGAGCGGCGGTTTTCGGAGGCCCCGGGTTGGTATTCCCGTTGCAGGTCGCGCAGGGCGGTGAAAGGGTCGCCCGACCAATCCCGGACCAGAGGGGAAGCGAGTCGCGTTCCATCAGGCTGGCGCCAAGTAGTTAACGTCAGGGCCATCGACAGACTTGGGCCGGTTTGACGGTGGGCGGTCAGCAGGGCCGAGGGATTTCCGCCCAGAAAGGAAAATTGGCCCAGGCGGTCGGGATCCATGGCGCTGTCCAGCAGGAAGGCGCACGTATCGGGGCCGAACATCGCGCAGTAGCGCCAGAAGGGCAGGGCGAGTTCCAGCGGGATGACCTGACGGTGGGTCATGACGATTCCGGACGGTCGGGTGTTGCGCAGCAGGCAAGGAGCTTCTCGACCCGCCGGCGCAGGGCGGTGACATGGGTTCCTGCCCAGAACAGCTGGTCACATTCACGGCAAAGATAGTAGGTGTCCAGCCATTTGGTCGTCTTGGGGGGGATGCGCGCGGCGACATCAGCCTTGGCGACCTCACGCAACAGGCCGTTGCATTTGCTGCAGCGTCCGAACAGCCGGACCTGACCGGTCAGGAGGAATCGGCGCACTACCTCGCCGGCCTGCTCATCGGGCGCATCAGAGCGGATCAGCATGGCGTTGTCCATGGACGCGCGCTTCAACAGGGAGCGGCTCCTGGTCAGTACCGTGCGGTTTTCGTTGATCCCCCGGCGGGCCATCCCGGGCTCGGACCAGGATTCATCCCGGGCCGTGTCGAAGCCCATGACCCGCAACAGGAGGGCCAACTTGCCTAGGTGGCCGTCACACAGGAACCTCGGCGAAGCCAACGGTCGCGGTCGGATCCCGCGCACTTCCAGGACATCCCCGGGAACCGTAAGGGAGTCCAGAGGTAGTTCCTGACGGGAAACCAGGGAAAAAACAGCGCCCACTTCACAGTGGGGAACCCCCACCGACTCAATGAGATCCTTCACGGATGTGGGCTCGGTCAGACTGCGCACGACCAGGACCGGCTGGTCCGGCCGCCGGGGAAAAACCCTTGCGGTGGCGGGAATCAACCGCCCCGGTTCTTCCTGGAAAATTACCATCAAGGTCAACATTTGGCCGATATTAACCCGGATTATTCATGAATCGTCGTAGCGAGGATGTGTATGATAAGATTTGACAGTGCCCCCGCAGTGTTTTG
>CBDUYZ010000430.1:0-2140 GCA_965371575.1 uncultured bacterium | reverse complement strand
GGCTTTGCGGAAGCCGGGATAACCGTCGGGCGGGATCTGCCGGCGCCTCACTTCAGCCTGATGGCTCAGCACCAACTGGGTCCCCTTCTGCCCGATCGAACCTTTGAACGAGGCAAAGGTCTCGTCCACTTCATCGATCTCTGGTGGATCGACCAACAAGTACTCACCGGGAACCAGGATGATCTCGGTGCCATCCAGCTTCTGGGTATACCAGAGCAATAGATCGGTTTCCCGTTCCTCGCCCCAGTCCGTACCACCGGTTCCAAAGAGGTTGCGTTCGCCGAGCACGACCTGCATCAGGGGACTGGTGAATTCGAATCCGTCGGCGACAGACAGAACATAGGAAGGGATGCGGTAATCGATCTCCAGCCACATGTCCCCGCTGAAATCAGCCACGGGATGATGGCTGGCCTTGATCCCCTCGACACGGGAACTGACCGGGGAAAGAAGTCGGGCGCACCGAGCGGCCAATTCCTTTTTCCTGGCCCCGTTGACGATGCGTCGCAGACGGCTGTCCATGGCGCCGGTGCCTTCGAACCTGAAAGTCCCTGACAGAACGCCGTCCTTGTCGAGCTTCGCAACGTTAGTCACATTCAGCGGCGACTCGGCGGGCGGACTGTAACTGATGCGGCTGAGGGTCTCGCCCTCTGGCGAGCCCACCAGAAAGTGCTGCTCCGCTTCGGACAGCGACCAGATGTCGTTGTTGTAGGGCACCCAGGTCGGATCGTACATACGGAAGGTGCCGTCCTCGAGCTTGAGCGCGGTGACGCAATGGTTGAACTGGTCGGCGGGCACTTCGTCGATGCGGCTGCCGGCCATCGTCATCGCCGCGTACGAATCCATGCCCGCGGCGCGCATCATGGTGACCAGCATCCCGGCTATGTCCTTGCACACGCCGCTGCGCTGCTCGAAGATCATGGCCCCGGAGTGCAGCGTGAACCCTTCCCCCTCGCCCATGGTCTGGCCGCTGTAGCGGATGTTCTGGGCCACCCAATGCAGCAGGGCCTCGGCCTTGCGCTCCTCGTCGGCCCGGGTCAATCCCTGGTCCTTCAGGATCTCGTCGACCTTCTCCCGGATCGCCGACGTGACATCGAACTGATCACGGTTCACGTCGAAGAACCAGCGGCTCTTCGCTTCCCAGCTCCTGGCCGTGGCCATGACGACCTTGGGAAAGATGTCGCTGGCGTCCGGTTGACGCGGCTCGTGAACCTGCGCGGGCAGATCCAATCCCCACCAGGCGTATTCGGTGATCTCGTCGTCGTAGGTGACGCTCGAATAGAGGGCCCCGTTGTAGACCTCGGCATGAAGACGTTTGTCCGCCGGCAAGCGCAACACGTAACGCTTTTCCAGGATGGGCACGCCCCCCGAGAACAGTACGATGTCGAAATACTCTCCGGGCATGGGCGGGATGAAGCGCTCGTCGTCAGGGGCTTCGGCCCCGGTGGCGGCCGCGCCCCCACCCTGGGCCAGCAGGGCGTAGGTGAAGCCCTTGCGGAAGGTCTTCACCTCGATGCCGTCGTTCACCCGCAGGCGGGGCAGTTGGAGGGTTTTGATCCGGTCCCTCCAGTATATCCAGGCCTGCGGCGCGGGCAAGTCGTTAACCGCGGTCACATCCACGGGAATGAGTTCTCCGTCGCGCACGATATTGACCTCGAGCACTTCCACGTGGCTGCTCTGGGGATCGTAGCGCCAGGTAAGGACCGACTGGTCCCGGCAACCCTCGGGCGTGAGCACCTTGGTCAACTCATACCCGTCCACGTAGGTCACGCCGGAGGGTTTTACATTGTTGACCGCTTCGGAAAACACAACCAGGTGGTCGGCCCCTTCGTGATCGCCAGCCACACCGGCGTCCGCCAGGCGGGACAAGACATCCGGTGCGGGTTTTTCCCCGGGCGGCTGGGCTGGGGCCGAGCCGGCGAGAATGACCAGAGCCGCGACAACAGCCAAGGTGGCGGCCGGATTGGAGCGAACGGCGGAAAAAGTCACATTAACCTCGTCTGGGCTGAGGGTACAGGGGTCGTGTTGTCCGGATCAAAAACCAAGGCGCCGGGTCAATTCTTCGAGCAGCTTCTCCGCCGCCACCGGTATCACCGTGCCGGGGCCGAAGATAGCCACCGCTCCATGTTCACGCAGGAACTCG
>CBDUYZ010000429.1:0-2154 GCA_965371575.1 uncultured bacterium | reverse complement strand
CCGTCAGCAGCTTGACATGTGGCGCTACCAGCAGCAGGAGCTTGATGAAGCGGGCCTGACGCCGGGTGAGGAAGAGACACTGGGAGAAATGCTGGCCCTGGGGCGCAATTCCCGGGCGCTGCTCGAGGCCGCGGGAACAGCGAGGCAGTGGCTGGCCGAAGGACAGATCAACGCGAGGCAGTTGCTGGGCTCCGCGGAGAGCGTCATGGCTCCGTTGGCCGGTGAAAGCCCGCGCCTGCAGTCCATCCTGGAGATGGTCAGGGACGCCGGGGCCGCGGTCAGCGAGGCCTCCGGGGAGCTGGAAAGGTTCCTCGACAACGTCGACATCGACCCTTCCCGGCTGGATGAGTTGGAAGCCCGCAAGTCCTTGTACGAGGAACTGCGGCGGAAATACGATCGCACGGTGGAAGGTCTGGTCGAGTTGCGCGACGCCTTGGCCGACCGCGTCGGCCGGCAGGGAGAAGCAGCGTTGGATCTCGAGCACCTTGCCAGCGCCCGGGACGCGGCCCACGCGGAGTTGATTTCCGCCGTCGAGGCCTTGCGGGAAAACCGCCAGCAGGGAGCCGGGCAAGTAGCCGCCCGGGCGGTGGAGACCATCAGGCCCCTGGCTCTTCCTGAACTGGAACTGGAATTCAGGATCGAACCAGATCTGGATGAACAGAGTGTGGTGCGGATTGCTGGTCAGCCCTGCCGGATCACTGCCAAGGGCGCCGACCGGGTCCGGTTGCTGGCCCGGACAAACCGGGGTGAAGGCCTTGGGGAGGTGTGCCGGATCGCTTCCGGCGGTGAAAAATCACGGATTTTCCTCGGCCTGTCGGTACTTCAGCGTCGTGGCGCCCGACAGCCTCTTCAGCTCTTTGATGAAATCGACGAGGGCCTTGGCATGGACAATGCAGTCCCGGTAGCGGAACTGCTGGGTCGTTTAGCTGTTGGCAGCCAGGTGATCTGCATCACCCACCTGCCCACGGTCGCTGCGATGGGCGACAACCACCTCAAGGTAGAAAAGATGGTGGCCGGCGGCAGGACAGTTCTGAAGGTCGTTCCCATGCCCGGCGAGGCCCGCGTGAAGGAAATCGCCCGTCTGCTTGGCGGACGCAAGAGCGGGGTCAAGGGGGGACCCGCCAAGCAGACTGCTTACGCACGGCAGTTGCTGGGTCAGGGCTGATCGTTCCCGAGCGCCGCTCGCTGACGGGGAATTTGACGGCACCGGCTTCATGTTCCATAATTTCGCGACCACAGGTGCGCCCGTAGCTCAGCTGGATAGAGCGTCTGCCTCCGGAGCAGAAGGTCGTGGGTTCGAATCCCGCCGGGCGTACCAGCCAACCCTTCCGGGTGGACTATGCTTATTTTACGGCTCATCCTTCTTTTTTTTCTCGGCCTGCTGAGCCGACGAATTTATCTTGCCCTGAAGTCTTCGAGGCATGCCGGCCGACCCAGATTCTCCAAATCTTCCGGAGGAGCCACCGGGAGTCGCGTCTCGCAAACTTCCCAGGCCATGAAGGATCTGACGGAACAGGATATCAGTGATGCTGATTTCGAAGAGATCCCGTAGAAGATCCGAGCTGTTCGAATCCCGATTCCGGGACGGCAGGGGCGGAAACTTTCCCTTGAGGCAATACCTGCGCTGCAGGGATGACTTTACCAGCGGACTGGTTCACCTCCTGCTATACGCGGCCTTCGTCGTGATCCTGATGACGTTCATCCGCGCCATCATCGGCCTTTTCTCCACTCACGGAGCCGATCTCAACCCCTGGTTCCAACGGGGATCCCTGTTCCTGATTACTCTTTTTATCCTTTCGGTTCTGAGGCGTTTGTATTACAAAGTGATGGAACTCAGGGAAATACGCGAGGAAATGAGCCGTCTGAAGAGGGACTTCCGGAATCTGGACCAACAGGGAGAGTGACGATGCGGCAGATAATCCAAAAACTGGACAACAAGGAGGCCCGTCTCGGCGTTCTCGGTCTGGGCTACGTGGGACTGCCGCTGGCCGTTTTCTTCGCCAAGGCCGGTTTCAAGGTGACCGGCTTCGACTTGAACGAAGACAAGGTCGCGGCGGTAAATGCTGGAGACAGCTACATCATCGATGTCGCCAGCGACGAGCTGGCCGAAGTCGTGCGGTCGGGGCTACTGACCGCTACCGCGGATTTTTCCCA
>CBDUYZ010000428.1:0-2175 GCA_965371575.1 uncultured bacterium | reverse complement strand
ATTCCGTCACGGTGGCGGGCCTCCTGTCCGGCCAGGACCTGCGCCGCGCCCTGCTGGACCTGCCGCCCGAGCCGAAGCGGACGGTGGTCCTTTCCCCGCGCGTTCTGAACAGTGACGGCTTGACCCTGGACGACATGCGACTCGAGGACGTCGCCCGCGATCAACCGCACACGGTCACGGTGGGCGAGGAAGACGGCTTCATTGATTTCTGGCGGAAACTGGGCTAGTTTCACTCCTGCCGGACCGGCCGCTGCTGATCACTGGGCAGCCCCGGAAACATTCCTTGTCATTAACTCAGCAGGAGAACGCCTTGTCTCTGCGCACGGTCGCCATCGTCGGGCGCCCCAACGTGGGCAAATCAACGCTTTTCAACCGGATCATCGGTGAGAGACGGTCAGTGGTGCATGAGACCGCCGGCGTGACTCGCGACCGGATCACTGAAACCACCGACTGGGCCGGGCACCCGTTCATACTCCTGGACACCGGCGGCATGATCCCTTTCGGGGAAACCGTTTCCGAATTCGACAGCGTGGTGACCGAAATCGCCCGGATGGCCATCGACGACGCCGACGTGGTGCTCCTGATGGTGGACGGCAAGGTGGGGCCCATGGCCTGGGACCAGTCCATCGCCAAGGATCTGCTCAAGAAGGACAAAGCGGTGGTCCTGTGCGTCAACAAGCTGGAGAAGGAGGCCGACCAGCTCGCCCTCCACGAGTTCTACAGCCTGGGCCTGGGGGATCCCGTCGGGATCAGCGCTCTGCACGGCTATGGGGTGGGAGATCTGCTCGACGTTGTGGTCGAAGGTTTTCCTGAGCAGACCGTCGAGACACCATGCGATTGCCGGGTGGCCATTGTCGGTCGGCCCAACGTGGGCAAGTCCTCTCTGCTGAACATCCTGACCGGCCGGCAGGACGCCCTGGTCAGCGAAATCTCCGGCACCACGCGGGACTCGGTTCATACCGATCTCAAGTGGCACGGCAAGACCATCCGTCTCATCGACACCGCCGGCCTCCGCCGCAAATCCCGGGTCACCGAAGCGGTCGAGGTCTTCAGCAACATGCGCACCATCCGCGCCCTGGAGCAGTGCGATGTGGCTGTCTTCATCGTGGACGCCTCCAGCGGCTCGGTGTCCCAGGATGCAAAGATCGCCGGCATGATCCATGATGGGGGCAAGGGCGTCATCGTGGTGTTCAACAAGTGGGACCTCATCGCCGATAAAATCACAAATTCCCACAAGGAGTACTGGGAGGAGTTCTGCCGCGACGTGCCCTTCCTACCTTACGCGCCCTGGTTCATGGTCAGCGCCGAAACACGCAAGCGCACGGGCAAGATCATGGAAAAAGTATGGGAAGTCCACCAGAACAGACAGAAACGCATACCCACCAGCAAGTTGAACGATTATCTTGAGAAAGTGATCCGCATCCAGCAGCCGCGAACCCACGCCGGAGGCCTGGGTAAGATCTACTACGTGACTCAAACCGATCGGGAGCCGCCCACGTTCGTGATGTCGGTCAATGAACCCAAATTCTTTGCACGCAATTATTTGCGCTATATCAATAATCAATTGCGCAAGGAATACGGCTTTACCGGCAGCCGAATCTTTGTCAAAATGAAAAAACACTGACGGGCCGCCCAGCCGACGGCTGACCCGGCGCACCCCAACGAAAACTAGGCCCATGCTATTGATTATTTTTTTGATCCTTGCCTTCGGCCTGGGATCCATTCCCTTCAGCTTCATCATCGCCAAACAGGTCAAGGGCATAGATCTGCGCCAACACGGCAGCGGCAATCTGGGGGCGACCAACGTCTTCCGGACCCTGGGACCGGGCTGGGGCGGCTTATGCCTGTTTCTGGACATGGCCAAGGGAGCCGCCGCGGTGGGCCTGATGACCTGGCTGGTCAGCACCTGGCCCGATCGTCAGCCGACCCCTTTCCACATCACGCCGGACCTCTTCCGGATTTTCGCCGGCGTCGTGGCCGCCCTGGGCCATACGTTCAGCCCCTTCGTCAATTTTCACGGAGGCAAAGGGGTTGCCACCACGGCCGGAGCCTTCGCGGTTCTCGAACCTCTGGCCATATTGGCGGCCATCGCAGCCTTCCTCTCGATGTTCCTGGCTACCCGGATAGTGTCGGTGGGCCGCATCGCGGCCGCGGTAGTCCTACCCTTGGCGGTGG
>CBDUYZ010000427.1:0-2178 GCA_965371575.1 uncultured bacterium | reverse complement strand
CGCGGTCTTGCCCCGCGAAGACGGCCGGGTGGCCCTGAACAACCCCCCGTCACTTACCCGCGAGCACTACTACACGCTGCTCAGCCGCAACACCCACAACCTCGACGCGGACGACGAGGTTGGTGTCCAGGCCGAGCTGATCTGGAGCGGTCCCGCGGATTGGACCTTGCTGGCCAGTGGCAACCGCACCGAGAATCACGAGGGGGAGCTGCTCTTCACCGAAGCCTACGGCCACATCGAGAAGGAAGACCTGGGCAGCTACCGCGTGCGGGGGGCCTGCGGCTACCAGGACGTGACCTACGAGAGCAAGGGTGAGAACCTTTTCATAATCGGCGAACTGAACTGGGATATCGGCGGCGCCAGCTCGCTGACCGTGCAGTTCGAACACCAGCACAATAAGCTGGGCCCGCGCGACCAGCCGCTACTGGGCGGGATCCTCTATCCGGGGGCCTTCGACATCCAGTACTACACCCTGGAGTTCGCCCAGGCGCCGCACTGGACCATCGCCACAATGTTCGAGACCAACAACAAGACACTGCCCGAGCAGCAGACCGAGCCCGGCGAGAAGGAAGGCCCCTTCCCCGCGGCGACCATCTCCTACGCCACCAGCGGCGGCGGCAACTTCACCCTGTGGGCCGGTAAGCGTCAGGCCGGGCAGCTGTGCACCGGTGGAGTGTGCAAGCGCGAACCCGCGTTCGAGGGAGTCGAGTTCTACGGCGTGTTCCGGTTTTGAGGCCCTCAGGGCGAGCGGCGAGTCCCGAAATCGGTCATTTCACCAGCAACATTCGCTTGGCTTCAACCGCCCCATCAGCCTCGAGCCGGTACAGGTAGACACCTGCAGACGACATTCGGCCAGCTGTGTCCCGGCCATCCCAGAATACCTCGTATCGACCCGCGTCGCGGTACCCATCCACCAGGGTGGCCACCAAGCGGCCCGCGGCATCGTACACCTTCAGCCGGACTTTACCGGCGGAACCCAGCTCGAAGGACAACTTCGTGGACGGGTTGAAGGGGTTGGGATGGTTTTGGAAGAGGCGCGGCGTCCGCTCCGGCATAACGAAATCATCGACCGACGAAACATTCGACAGGAAGACCCCGGATTCCGAGGTCCACGTCACGCCGTCCGGAGGATCGATCGAGGTAATCTGGATACCGCCGTAGAAGTCGTTCTCCGCAGAACCGGTCACATAACCTGAACCGGTGTTGTACTCCACGGCCCAGCACAGATTGCGATGGAAATATACGGACACGGTCCGGTAGATCTTCGTAGGCACGGCGTAAGAGCCTCCAGGGAAGACCAACGTTGTCGTTACGATGAACGACTCGTCCACCTGGACCGATCCCGCATCCCCTGTGCCCACGCTGAGGATGCCCGTGTCGTGGACCGCAGACCCGAGCGAGACCCAGCCTGTGATCTGTGCGCCGGCTCCCACTTCCGAGGAATACATGCCGACAATGCGACCGGACAAGTCGGCGTAAAGGCCATCGGGATAGGTTCCGGCCGGGATGGAGAATTCAAGCACCTCCTGGAACTGGATGAACTCGACCCGCGCCGTACCCAGGTCAAACGAGTATAAGTCAACCTGCACACCGACCATCTTGGCGTAGCTGAATATCTGACCGGCCGCGATGTCCGCCAGAAACTTCACGGTGCCGTAGTTACCGGCGCCGGCGTTCCCAGCCAGGGTGAATTCCCCCTCCACAAAGGTCTCGTCATAGAGATAAGCGGCGTCCGTGATGGTCTCCATGGTAATGCCAGCCGCACTGACGGTGTAATCATAGCGAACGAAGTAGGTCGCCTTGGCGGGCAGGGAAGAACAGACGAGAAAGATCGGAATGATGATGGCTGCCCGGGTAAATAGATTTGTCATGACGATCATTCTCCCCGTCGCAGGATTACCTTTGTGGTGAGTTTCACACGCTCGTCACCACGCCCCTGTCATTGTACTACAATCCACAACCCGAATTCAACTGTGACGCGGATAGTGTGAGGCGGATAGACTAAAAATGGCAGGGACAGGGCAACGGCAATGTGGCGCAAGATGGATTCTCTGATTGAAGCGGGCAAAAAACCGGCCCCGACAGTGGGAACTGTCGGGGCCGTGACAACGCACGAATGAACCCGATTCAACGCACCAGGCTCACCCTTATATAGGACGTGCCCATGGCCGGAGAATC
>CBDUYZ010000426.1:0-2208 GCA_965371575.1 uncultured bacterium | reverse complement strand
TTGATACCCACCCCGAAGGTCAGACCGGCCCAAGGAATGCTGGCCGTGGAATACAGGTTCGAATTCTGGGCGGGACCGAAAGCGTGGATGAACGGGGAAGAATACGCCTCGCCGTAGACAGGACCGACCTGCTCGATGAGCTGCTGCAGGTCGGTGGCCCGGGCGGTTTCTCCGGTCACTGCCAGGCCCAGGCAAATAACCAATGCCCCCACAATGACAGCCCTCACGGCACTGTTCCGTCCCGGGAATTTTCCGGACCTGGAAAATAATCTCATTGTTTCTCCCTCCCCCTGTTGGTAAAAAAGAGCCCTTCAGGTAACATGGGGATCGGAATCCCGTCGGCAGTATACCCTATATTGGGACTGGTATGTTGCATTAATCCCAAAACAGTCAAAATGGAACCGACCTAACCGCAGCCAGAAAGCCAATCTATGCCGCCTGTCGATCGCCAGCCGGATATTCCCGACAACCGGTCCGCCTTCATGCTCTGGGACATGGCCGGAACCCTGATTCCCTATGATCCGGTGACGGGGCGCCCCCTACCCTTGCCCGGCTGCGATGATTTCCTGCCCGAAATGGCCCGCCGCTTCCGGCTGGTCGTCACCACCGGCGACAGCACGGCGACTGCCCGTGATTTACTGGACTCTTACGAGATTCTGCCCCATATGGAACAGGTTTTCGGCGATTTGACCAGCCCGGTGGGAAAGCCCTACGGGGAGATCCTGCGGCAGATGGGGGGGGAACCTGACCGGTCCCTGGCAATCGGTGATCGCCTGCTCGCCGACATCCCATCCGACACGGACCGGGTGGTGACCATCCTCATCAACCAGGACGGGAATATCGTCAACGCGGGAATGATCTCCTTCATGACCCATATTCTCAGGAAGCAGTCGGAATGTTTCCCCGCGGCCTTTCGCCTTTTGGCGGCCAAGGCGGCCAGCGACCCGGAACCCGTGGGCTCGACCCGGGGCGGCGAGATCACCGAGGCCTGGCGCCGCAACGACGGATTCGACTACGGACTCATGATCTACCGGCATTCCGCCCTTGCCGGAGAGCGCCTGATCATCGTCATTTGAGGGGCACAGGCCAGCCATCGCCAACCAAGCAGGGAAAGGAACCGTCATGTCCGATCTGATCCGTCTCTTTGTCACCGGCGGCACCTTCGACAAGGAATACGACGAGAGGAACGGCAGCCTCTATTTCAAGGACACGCACCTGCGCGATATGCTCAAACTGGGCCGCTGCCTGCTGAACGTGGAAATACGCACCCTGATGATGATCGACAGCCTGGACATGGATGACGAGGACCGCGAGGTCATCCTCGGCCAGTGCCGCAAGTGCGACCGGGACCGCATCGTCATCACCCACGGCACCGACACCATGGAAACCACGGCCCGGCTGCTGGGGAAGAACCTCACCGGCAAGACCATCGTGCTGACCGGAGCCATGATCCCCTACGCTTTCGGCAGCAGTGACGGCTTGTTCAATCTGGGCAGCGCCCTGGCCTTCGCCCAGAGCCTGCCCGCGGGCGTCTACATCGCCATGAACGGCCGCTGCTTCACCTGGGACAATGTCCGGAAGAATCGGGATGCGGGGGCCTTTGAGGAATTACGATGATTTACTGTATATTTGCTTTGCCGAACTTTGAATATCCCGAATTTCTCCAATAATATTGAAAAAATGGCCCTTGGGGCGTAGCCAAACGGTTTGTCCTTGGGCCTGGCCTTGTGACCTGATACCTTTTTTATCAGAAGATTCACCACTGCTTTTCCGGAGGATGACATGGGTTCTGAACTGGGCATTCTGGTGGCCGCCGCGGCGACCATCGGTTTCGTGCACACCGTGACAGGTCCGGATCACTACCTCCCCTTCATCGTCATCGGCAGGGCCCGCAACTGGTCCCTGGGCCGCACCCTGGGCATAACCGCGCTGTGCGGGATCGGCCACGTGTTGGGGTCGGTGGTGCTGGGCCTGGTCGGCATCGGTCTGGGTCTGGCGGTGGGACAGCTGAACATCATCGAGGGCGTGCGGGGAGATATCGCGGCCTGGTTCCTGGTTTCCTTCGGCTTGATCTATACGGTGTGGGGCCTGCGCAAGGCCATGCGGGACAAGACCCACACCCACGCTCACCTGCACTCCGACGGTACGGCCCACAACCACCATCACAGTCATCATAACGAACATTCCCACGTGCACGCAGAGAATACC
>CBDUYZ010000425.1:0-2218 GCA_965371575.1 uncultured bacterium | reverse complement strand
ATCATACGCAGCCGCAGTAGGCGATTCATGAACACTCCGGGTTAACACACCCCCAATTGTGGAAAAGGGATCCGGTAGCCCGAAGTCCTTTGGCTGATGCCCCCCGCGGAAGCGCATGCGAAGCCCTAAGCGGCCGCGGGAGGCATCAGCCAAAGGACTTCGGGCTACCGGGTCCCCTTCCCGTAATTGGGCGCCTCTTTGGTGATCTGGATGTCGTGCGGATGGCTTTCAACGATCCCCGCCTCGGTCGAACGCACCAGTTCCGCCTTCTCCTGGAACACCGCGATGTTTTCGCAGCCGCAGTACCCCATCCCGCTGCGCAGCCCTCCCACCATCTGGTACACAACGTCCTGGGCCTTGCCCTTGTACGGCACGCGGCCCTCGATGCCCTCGGGCACCAGCTTATCCACCTCGGTGACCTCGGCCTGGGAATAGCGGTCCTTGCTGCCCTGCTGCATGGCGCTCAGCGAACCCATGCCGCGGTAGGACTTGTAGACACGACCCTCGTAGAGGATCTTCTCGCCCGGCGATTCGTCGGTGCCCGCCAGCAGCGAACCGACCATCACCGCGTCGGCGCCCACGGCGATGGCCTTGGCCACGTCGCCGCTGTAGCGGATGCCGCCGTCGGCCACCAGCGAAATGCCCGCCGGCTTGGTGACGGTCGCCACATCCATGATTGCGGTGATCTGGGGCACTCCCACCCCCGCGACGACCCGCGTGGTGCAGATCGAACCGGGCCCGATGCCCACCTTCACCGCATCGGATCCCGCGTCGATCAGGGCCTGGGCGGCGCTCGCGGTGGCGATGTTGCCGGCCAAGATCTGGATCGTGTCGTATTTCTTCTTGATGGCGCTGACGGTGTCCAGCACGTTGCGACTGTGTCCGTGGGCGGTATCGACTACCAGCAGATCCACCCCCACATCCACCAGCAGATCCACCCGCAGCATGGTGTCCGGCCCCACGCCGACCGCCGCGGCCACCCGCAGCCGACCAGCTTCGTCCTTGCTGGCGTCGGGATAGTCCAGTTTCTTCTGGATGTCCTTGACCGTGATCAGCCCTCGCAACTCGCCGTCGTCGTTGACCACCAGCAACTTCTCGATGCGGTGTTTGTGCAGGATGTGGGCGGCGTCCTCCAGGGTGGTGCCTTCGGGTACGGTGACCAGGTTCTCGCTGGTCATGACCTTGTGCACCTTCTGCCGTGTGTTCTTCACGAAGCGCAGGTCGCGGTTGGTCAGGATACCGACCAGCTTCCTGCCCTCGGTGATGGGTACGCCGCTGATCCGGTAGTGCTTCATCAGCTCCAGAGCCTCGTCGATGGGCCTGTCGGGCTCCAGGGTAATGGGCTTGGTGATCATGCCCGATTCCGACCGCTTGACCCGCTCGACCTCGCTTGCCTGCGCCTTGGGCTCCATGTTCTTGTGAACCACGCCGAGGCCCCCGGTCCGCGCCAGGGCGATGGCCATGTCCGCTTCGGTCACCGTATCCATGGCAGCCGACAAAAACGGGATCTTCAGCCGGATCGACTTGGTCAGATTGGTCGAGGTGTCGATATCCTTGGGGGTGACCTCGGAGTAACCGGGCACCAGCAGGACGTCGTCGAAGGTCAGAGTCTCCCGAAATTGCCGCCGGCCGGCTTGGTTTTGATTTCCGCTCATGCTCTCCTAAGCCTTCATGGTGCCGATGAACGGCAGGTTGCGGTATTTCTCGTCGTAATCCAATCCGTATCCGATCACGAATTCCTTGGGGATCTCGAAGCCGACGTAGTGCAGGGTCACGTCCTTGATGCGGGCGGGTTTCTTGTCCAGCAGGCTGGCCACCCGGATGCTGCGGGGATTGCGCGTGGCCAGCAGCTCCGAGAGGTGGGCGATGGTCAGTCCCGTGTCGATAATGTCCTCGACCAGGATAACGTCGCGGCCGGTGATGTTGCACTTGAGATCCTTTTCGATCTTCACCACGCCGGTACTCTGGGTACCGCCTTCGTAGCTGGATACCGCCATGAAATCAACCTCGTGGTCGACCGACACGCAGCGGGTCAAATCGGCCAGGAAGGGATAGGCGCCCTTGAGGATACACACGAAGACGGGGATCGACCCCTCGTAGGCCCGGCTGATCTCGTTACCGAGCTGCCGGACACGGAGCTGGATTTCCTCGGAGGAAATCAGGATCCGGTCGATGAACGGATAACGGCGCAGATATTCCTGATCGTCGAAGGTCACGG
>CBDUYZ010000424.1:0-2232 GCA_965371575.1 uncultured bacterium | reverse complement strand
ACTCCAGCAGCTATTTCATCCACCGCGGCGGGCAGGCGGGGTTCGATTACGAACTGGCCTGGCGCTTCGCCCACGAACGCGGCCTGACGTTGGAAGTCGTCATTCCCGAACCAGGGGAGGACTTCGTCACCCTCTTGAACTCCGGTCGCGGCGACCTGGTCGGCGCAGGCGTGGTGCCGGTCGCCGGTCTCGAACGCTGGGTCACCTGGACCCGGCCCACGGATTTCGTACGCAAGGTCCTGGTCCTGCCGGCGGATTCCCGCCGGTCCGCCGACTACGGTGGCCTGACCGGGCTCAAGATCACCCTGCCCGCGGGCGACCCGTTCCGGGCAGAGGTCCAGAACCTGAAAAAGGAAATGAATCTCCAGTTCTTCGTCACCACCGGGAGACCCGGCGACCAGGCTGAGGATCTGTTGGCCTTGGTCAGCCGGGGTGAACTCGAGGCCGTCGCAGTGAACGACAACATCGCCCGCAGCTCCCTGGCCTACCTGCCGAACCTGAAGATCGGCATCCACCTGGGCGAACGTCGGCCCACGGCTTGGCTGGTCCGGGAAAACAGTCCCGAACTGAAGGCCGCCCTGAACAGATTCCTCAAAGTTCATCTCAACGTGAACACGACCGGCCGCACCCGGCGCAGCAAGATGTACGGCACCATTTATGACCGATATTTCGAAAATCCCCTGACCATCAAGAGATTCCAGGAACCTACTCACCGGCCGGACAAGAGCGGAATATTCTCGGCCTTTGATGATCTGATTCGCCTCAAGGCCGAAGCGGTGGGGCTGGATTGGCGCATGGTGGCGTCCTTGATCTACCAGGAATCGGAGTTTTATCCGCGGGCCCGCAGCATAGCCGACGCCCGCGGGCTGATGCAGGTACTGCCCCGGTTCGCCGGCGACCAGGCCGACAGCCTGTTCATGCCCGAACCCAACCTGACGGCGGGACTGCGCATGTTGAAGAAGACCTACAACAGCTACTCATACCTGGATTCCCTCGACCGGTGGCGTTTCACCCTGGCCGAATTCCATGCAGGTCACGGCCACGTCACCGACGCCCGGCGTCTGGCCATCGATATGGGCCGCGACCCCAATATTTGGGACGGATCCCTGACCATAACCCTCCCTCGTCTCATGGAACGCAAGTATTTCAGCAGGACCCGGTACGGCTTCTACGGCGGCGGCAAGACGGTCGAATACGTCAAGGAGATCATCAACCGGTACCGGATGTACACCCGGCTCGTAGCCCGGCACCCCGAACCGGGGATCGATCAGCTCCCGGTGAGACCACCCGATGGGACCAATATAGACATCACCGCCATGCCCGATTTCATCCAGCCGCCGGAACCGAAGTAGCCGTTCGCCCCGGGTCTGGAGTGGTTTGTAGCAGCCTGGGCTCAGATGACCATCAGGATCTCGGGCTGGCTCGTCAGGGCGGTGAAGATCGCGTTGCGCTCGGCTTCGTCCTGGACCGTCAGGTTCAAGCTCAGGCTCACGTACTTGCCGCCCTTGCTGGAACGGGACTGGCCCAGCTCGAACTCCCGGTCGCCGGAATTCCGGTTCAGGCAGGTATCCAGACACTTTTTCACGGCCCCGCGCATCGAATCTTCATCCAACCCTATGACCTTGTAGCCCCAGGGGCAGGGGTATTCCACCACGGGTTTCTGTTTGTTCGCATCGGACATGCGGTTCTCCATCGTTGCGAAGGGATCTGGTCAGGGGCGACCCTCATTGTCAGATAATCCCCACGGGACGGCAACCCCGGATGCCGGTTGGCCCCCAGGGCGGCCTGTGCTAGATTTCACCGGTCCCCGATTCTTCAACGAGGGAGCTTTGGACACTTTGCGCTTTCCGGCAACTTCGACACGAGCCGCCCTACGGTTGCTGTTTCCCGCCGCCCTGCTTTTGGTCTGGCCTGCCGGAGGCCTGGCCTCATCTTCACGCATCAACAGCCTCGGCGGATCCGGCGAATTTTTCGAGGACGACAACAACGTGCTGCGCTGGTGCGGCAGCCTGGGCGATTATCCCGATCTGGCGATCATCGAAACAGGCCATTTTGACCTGACCAACGGTTATGACGACGACTGGGGCAAGTCGGTGTCCGGCCCCGGCGGGGGTATCCACGCCCGTTTCGACCAGGCCGGCCGCTGGGGAACCGGTGGCCTGTATTTCCACGGCCTGGCCGACGACAGCGATCCGGGCAGCCTGCACCGCAGCTACCTGGTCGGCAGCGTGA
>CBDUYZ010000423.1:0-2238 GCA_965371575.1 uncultured bacterium | reverse complement strand
CGGTGATAAACATGGAGGATGGCTCAATGAGTCTGGAAAGGAAATTCCTATCCGTCATGGCCGGCACCCGCCTGGTGCCGGTTCGGTCGATACTTCTTTTCGGTCGCGAGTTGATCTTTTTGTGGAAAAGCGTCAACTCAGGTGAAGATCGTCCTGGCGATTTCAGACGAATCGATGGTGTTCTCATGGTTTCTTTCCCGTCGTTGGTTGCTGACATTACCATAGACCATCGTGGATTGACCCTGGTTTGCACTATCTCGGTTTCCCCTCCTCGACATCAGAAAACGAAACATTTATTAACCAGTGGCTCCGTGTTGGCCATGGTGAAAGCCATCCACATCGAGGACCTCGATGGCCAGGTCGAGGTTGTCCAGGGAGGTGTAAGAGGTCCCGGTGGAGCAGGTTCCATCCGGGTTCTGTGGTCCGCCCGTCCTGCAAATCCACCAACCCCTGATGTGGTACCGTGTTGCGCAAAAGATCTGCCGCCGGTCGGCGTAGTGCAGGAGGCTAGCGATGCTCGATAAGCTGTTCGGCAAAGGGCGTGAGCGGATACCTGACCTTGCATTCAAGGCCATGGCCTTGTCGTTTCGGGTACGGGACTGGCTCATCCCGCCGGCTAAGAAGGTGGATCGGCTGCTCCTTCAGGAGGGCATGGTCGTCATCGACTACGGCTGCGGTTCCGGCAGCTACTTGAAGCCTGCCTCCGAGCGGGTTGGGACGGTCGGCCGGATCTACGCCCTCGATGTCCAGCCCCTCGCCGTCGAGGCGGCGCGCCAGCGTGCCGAGACCCACGGGCTCGACAACGTTACGGCCATCTTGGTCCAGGGCAACGGCACCGGATTGGACGACAACACAGCGGATCTGATCTTCGCCTTCGACATGTTTCACATGGTCGAGGATCCCGCCGCGTTCCTCACCGAGCTTGCCCGCATCCTTAAGCCCGACGGCGTGCTTCATATCGAAGACGGCCACCAATCCCGCGCGGAGACCCGCCAGAAGATCTTACAGAATGGCGACTGGCGAATCGTGTTCGAGGAAAAGAAAGGCCTGCGCTGTAAGCGGAAATAGGAATTCTGGGGTGGGACTACACAACGCGGTAGCCAGGCGTTTGGCCAAGACCAATTTCGGCAAAAGGGCTTTGGCCGCGCCCGATGATCCGGGCCTGTTCAAACAAAGGCCCTCGCCGCGCGTGCTAAGCGGGCTGGTGCTCACGGGGCTCAGCTTGGTGGTGATGTGGCCAGCCCTTGGGGTGTGCGGCTACCTGGCCGCGAGCATGGATGAGCCGCTGATCATCGTGATCGGTGGCCCGGTGGTCGTGGGGCTGGTGCACCTGATGTTCGCGGCGGGGGTTTACTTGGCCGGTGGCAATTATGCGAAAACAGCCCTGTTCTGGGCTACCAACCGCTTCATCAACCGCTACGCCTAGGCCTACCCGAGATCGAGCCTCCCAGCATCACAGCGGTTGCGATGGGTGAAGCAGGTGAAGCACTTTTGGCATTTTCCCCAAACTCTCGCGTAAGAGAATTACATGAAAAACTTGGGGAAATCACGGTTTTTGCTTCACCTCATTTACCTTCCTGGCACTGGCTGTGCCGTAACTATTTTAGGTAGAACAGTTTAGAAGAATTGAAATTGGTGAATCATCGGTGAAGCAGGTGAAGCATCACGAGATCAGGAGTTATACCATTCTTCAAATTCTTCGGTTGGGGCGCCATTCTCCGCCCCGGGCGGCGTACGCGGATTCGCCACGCCTCGTCGTCCACGAAGTAGAGGTCGAGGTCGCCTACCGGATTCCTGGTAACTGCGTACCTCCACTTTGTCGCGATGATCGTGACCGGTCCGTTGACCAGCACACCCCAGTCTTCAGGAGGAGATTCGTACGAGTCGGCTCCGGCGTACCCCTCGTTGGTCTGGTAGATGTAGCTCCCGGCATCGTGGAGGCGCTGGTAGGTTACCCGCCGCGGATGCTCATACGAACCATGAGAACCCACAGAGCACACCGAAATCTCGGGCCGGATGCTCACTACGTTCGTACCTTCTCAGACGCCATGGGCCGGCAGGTCACGGGCTTTTCTCCCGAGGCGGAGAAGCTGATGAAGAGCTACTCCTGGCCCGGCAACGTGCGCGAGCTCGCCAACGCGGTCGAACGGGCGCTGGTGGTGTGTCGCGGCACGACGATCGATCTCGAACATCTCCCGATCAGCGGCCACATACCGAAACCCGGCGAGGTCGAGAGCG
>CBDUYZ010000422.1:0-2244 GCA_965371575.1 uncultured bacterium | reverse complement strand
CAGCAGCACCATGGGCACACTCAGGCCGTCGACACCCACGAAGTACTCGATGTTGAAGGCCTTGATCCAGGTGTAGTGCTCGACGAACTGGAAGGCGGACGAGCCCCTGTCGAAGTTGATGAACAACTGCACAGCCAGGACCAGTGGGACCGCAGCGGCGGCCGCGGCCACTGTCTTGACGACTTCCTTCCGTTCCGACGGAATGAAAGCGATCACAGCTGCCCCGATGACCGGAAAAAAGGTCATCCAGGAAAGAATGTGCTCACCCATGCGTGGCGCTCCTCTCGGGGGTTCTCATCTTACAAAACCCGATAAACCAAAACCAGGATCAGGACCGAGCCGCTGACGTACGCGAAATACGTCTGGATCCGGCCTGTCTGAATACGACGGAAACCTTCGCCGGCTCCCTGGAGCACGGCGGCGACACCGTTGACGGCGCCATCGACCAGGTAATTGTCGATCAGGCCCGAGATCCACGAGACCATGCGGGTCAGGTAGCCCGTACCGTCGACGATGCCGTCGATGACGATTCTATCGAAAGCCGCACACACGGATGCCACCCACAAGGTGAAGGGATAAACCGTGGCGTGATATAGCTCGTCGAAGAAGTACATGCCCTGCAGAACCGTGTAGGCGCCGTGGAACCTCTTCTGGACGGCGGCCGTGTCGACCTTGCGCCGGTAGTAGACCCACCAGGACAGCGTGATACCCAGCAGGGCCACGCAGATGGACATGATCATGGCCCGGATATGTGCGGTGTGATGCACGTCGTGGTGGTCGCCGTGGGCCGCTTCACCATGGGTATCGGCGGCGGCGTGTTCATCACCGTGGGCTACTTCGACGGAAGTTTCGGCATCGTGACCGGCCTGTGCGTGTTCATCGTGAACCACCAGCTGATCGCCGGCGCTTTCGATGTTGAACTCCGCGGCAATGGCCGGCACGTCATAGGGCGCGGCAAACTTCGCGAACCAGCCCTTGTCGGCCGTCTGCCAGCCCGCGGCGATGATGGAGAGCACCCCCAGGGTCATCAGCGGGATGGTCATGCTCAGGGGACTTTCGTGCGCGTGGTCGTACTTTTCCTGGACCTGCGGCTTGCCGAAGAAGGTCCTGAAAACCAGGCGGAACATGTAGAACGGGGTGATGGCCGCCGCAGTGATGCCCAGGATGAACGGCACGTAGTGGCCGCTGGTCATGCCGAAGGCCAGGGTCGAACCCAGGATGCCGTCCTTGGAGTAGAAACCGGCGAAAAACGGCACTCCGCTGAGCGCCAGGGTCGCCACCAGGAAGGTCACGAAGGTGATCGGCATCTTCTTGCGCAGGCCGCCCAGGTCGCGCAGCTCCTGCGAGTGCACCGCGTGGATCACCGAGCCGGCGCCGAGGAACAGCAGGGCCTTGAACATGGCGTGAGTGGTCAGGTGGAACATGGCGTTGGTCGGATCGCCCGCGCCGAGCGCCATCACCATGTAGCCGAGCTGGCTGAGGGTGGAAAACGCGAGTATCCGCTTGATGTCGGTCTTGACCAACGCGATGGTCGAGGTGACGAACGCGGTGATGGCCCCCACGTAGAGGATGACCAACATGGCGTCCGCGCCGAACAGCGGCGCCAGGCGCGCGACCATGTAGACACCGGCGGCGACCATCGTGGCGGCGTGAATCAGGGCCGATACCGGGGTCGGGCCCTCCATGGCGTCGGGCAGCCAGATGTGCAGCGGCATCTGGGCCGACTTGCCCACGCAGCCCATGAACAGACCGATGCCCGCCCACCCGAGCAGGGCGCCCTTGATCGTGCCGGCGTGCACGTGGGCGAACAGCTCGAAGTAGTTCAGGGTGCCGGTAGCGGTGAAAAAGGCCAGAATGCCCAGCCAGAAGCCCCAGTCGCCGACGCGGTTGGTCAGGAACGCCTTCTTGTTGGCGTTGGCCGCGGAATGCTTGTGGAAGAAGAAACCGATCAGCAGGTAGCTGGACAGTCCCACCAGCTCCCAGAACACGTACAGGAAGAACAGGTTGTTCGCCAGTACGACGCCCATCATGGAAAAGGTGAAGAAACCCAGGAACGCGAAGAAGCGCTCGTAGCGCCGGTCCCCGTGCATATAACCCACCGAGTACAGATGGACCAGGAAGCTGACGATACACACGACCATCAGCATGACGGCGGTCATGCCGTCGACCAGGATTCCCGCATCGATGCGGAAGCCTCCCAGGTCCAGCCAGGTGAATGCTTTTTCCACCCGGTAGGAAGGGTCG
>CBDUYZ010000421.1:0-2245 GCA_965371575.1 uncultured bacterium | reverse complement strand
AGAAGGGAAATCGGAATGATCGCTTACGGACCAGTGCCTTCGCGGCGCCTGGGTAGAAGTCTGGGCGTCAACAATATTCCGCCGAAAGCGTGCACATATGCCTGCGGCTATTGTCAGGTCGGACACACGATTGACATGCAGATCGAGCGGCGGGAGTTCTATCGGCCGGAGAAAATCGCCCGCGAAGTGGGCGATCGCCTGGAAGAAGCGCGGCGGAATGGCGACGCGGTGGATTTCCTGAGTTTCGTACCAGATGGCGAACCGACGCTGGATCTGAATCTGGGGCGGGAAATTGAACTTTTGCGGACATTCGAGTTGCCCGTCGCGGTGATCACGAATGCTTCACTCCTGGGTTTGCCTGATGTCCGGCAGGAGTTGGCGACGGCCGACTGGGTGTCCCTGAAGGTCGACTCGGTGGAAGAGGATGTTTGGCGCCGGCTGAATCGTCCCCACAAAAAGCTGAAACTGCCCGATATTCTGGAGAGTTTGACGGTATTCCGGAGCATGTTCTCCGGGACCCTCGTGACCGAAACGATGCTGGTGGCGGGCGTGAACGACACTGACCGACATGCCACGGACACGGCGGCCTTTCTGTCGCGGCTCAAACCCGACAAGGCCTACCTGGCCGTCCCGACGAGGCCGCCCGCCCGGGCGTGGGTCAAGCCGCCGAGCAGCAATGCGATGGTGCGCTGTCACGACGTCTTCGCAGATCAGATAGATGTCGTGGAATACCTGATGGGGTACGAAGGTGACACCTTCTCGTCCGCCGGCGATCCCCGGGAAAATCTGCTCGGGGTAACCGCCGTCCATCCGATGCGCGCCCAGGCAGTGATCGAACTGCTTGACAGGGCGGGAGCGTCATGGGCCGTTGTGGAGGAACTGTTGCGCGACGGCAGCCTGCGTGAAGTCGACTACGCCGGGCATAAATACTACCTGCGCAGGCCGCAATGGAATTGAAGCGTCCGGCGAGCGACCAGGTGAGGTTCAACTTCGTCTGCGGCCTGCTGCATGGTGTGTTCTACCGGGCGGGGATGGCTTTTTCCGAGCCCACGAGCGTGTTGCCGGTTTTCCTGACCCACTTCACCGGATCGTTGACGATGATCGGTGTTTTTTCAGCCCTGATCCAGGGTGGCGGCATGCTGCCTCTTCTCTTCGTGGCGAACCGTCTGGAAAGAGCCCGTCGCAAGAAGCCCGTTCTGTTGGTCGCCATCTGGGTGCGGGCGGGAGCATGGGGAATCCTCGGTGTGCTGGTTTTTTTCTGGCGGGGCGGTGACACCACCCTGGTGCTGATGGCCCTGCTGACGCTGCTGTTCATTTTTTCGTTTGCCGGGGGCGTGGCGTCGGTGCCCTTCAACGATCTCTGGGCCAAGACGCTGCCGGCCACGCTGCGGGGCCGGTTTTTCGGCCATCGCCAGTTGTGGGGCGGGGTGATGGCCCTGGGCGCGGCATATGTGGTGAAGTGCGTGCTGGGCGATCCGGACCTCGTTTTCCCGAACAATTACGGCCTTCTGTTTCTGCTTTCCTTTGCTTTTCTGGTGATTTCCTACATCGCCTTGAGCAGTGTCCGCGAACCGGTAGGCGACATCCTCGAGACACCCCGGAAACTGTCCGTTTTTGTAGATCAATCCCTGCGGATGATCAGGGAAGATCGGAATTTCGGACGGTTTCTGCTGAGTCGCATGACTATCGGCTTCAGCGCTTTCGCACTTCCGTTCTATGTTCTGTACGGGCAACAGGAACTGCAGATGCCGGTCGAAAGGATTGGTCTTCTTGTGGGGGCCCAGGTGGCCGGTGCGATCCTTTCCAACATCGTGTGGGCCGAACTCAGCGATCGCGTGGGCAACCGTAGCGTCATCAGGCTGACCGGGTTGGTTGCCGTGTTGATTCCGGGGCTGACCCTGCTCTCCACGCATTTCTTCGGATCGTCGCTGCTGGTGGTGGTGTTCGCGCTGATCGGCGCCCACGCCAGCGGCACCGGAATCGGATTCAAAAACTACCTGCTGGAAATCGCTCCGGTCCCATTGCGACCCGCCTATATCGCGGTGGCCGGAACCTTGGCCGGGTTATTGTTTCTCCTGCCCATCGCCGGTGGATTCGTGGTGGACCTGTGGGGATATCAGGCCGCATTTGCGGCAACCGCGGTCGTGGTGACGGGCGGCCTGGCCTGTTCCTGGACCTTGAAGTGCGTCAGGAAGCCCGCGGGCGGCGCTCTGGTTGATCGGTGATGTGAAGAAGGTGAGCGACG
>CBDUYZ010000420.1:0-2259 GCA_965371575.1 uncultured bacterium | reverse complement strand
CGCTGCCGTGGCCGGGATCGACGGGCAGGACGGGGACACGGCCCCCGGGTCCGCGAACCCGCTGCCGGACTCGTGCCTGCCCGGCCGGGTGCAGCAGGAGCGGCGACGCAACGCCGATGCGGCGGATAGCTTGCTGGAGGATCAGATTCGTCTGCATCCGGAGGACCCGGTGGTATGCTGGCTGGTGCCGGGGTTCTGGCTGGCCCCGGTCAGGAGCTGGTTGGCCTAGCCCGGATTATTCATGAATCTTAAATGACGAAAGCCTACCGAGCGCGTAAAGTTGTTTTACCACAAACAGTTTCACCGCTACAGAAGGCTTTCGTATGACCCATCCTACAAAACAGTCTGTTCTTTTTCCAGAACTCCTTTCCAAGCCCGCCACGGTCGTCTTCGACCAAGCCCAGATGACCAGTGACGGCGGCGCCCTGCTGCTCAGGGCGGTCGACCAGAAACTGGGCCTGACCCGCCGCTTGGCCAGCGCCCTGGTCGATCCCCGGGAGCCCGGCAAGGTCCGTCACAGCCTCTGTGACATGCTGCGGCAGCGCATCTTCGGCATCTGCTGCGGCTATGGCGACACCAACGATGTCGCCCGGATCGGCGCCGATCCCATGCACAAGCTCCTGCTGGACCGAGACCCCATCGATGGCTGTGATCTGGCCAGCCAACCGACGTTGAGCCGCTTCGAGAACGACCGCCGTCGGGTTGATCTGTACCGCCTGGGTGAGGCTCTTGCCGAGACGGTGATCACCAGCCACCGCCGCCGGCTCGGCGGCCGCAAGTGCAAACTCGTGACGTTGGATCTGGACCCCACCGACGACCCGGTCCACGGCCAGCAGCAGCTGTCCCTGTTCAACGGCCACTACGACAGTTGGTGCTACCTGCCGATGTTGGCGTTCGCCACGTTCAACGACGAGAGCGACCAACATCTGTTGGCGGCGATGCTGCGGTCTGGTACGGCCCACCCGAAGATCGGCACCGCGTCGTTGCTGAAGAGGCTGATCCCGGCGATCAGGAAAGCCTTCCCGTTCGCGGTGATCCGGGTGCGGCTGGACGGCGGCTTCTGTTGCCCCGAAGTGCTGGACTATCTGGACGGCCAGAACGTCGAATACCTCGTCGGGATGGGCAAGAACAGCGTTCTCCAGGAGATGGCTGCATCCGATGTTGCTTTGGCCGCGGAGTGCTTCGCCATCGCCGGCACGACCGTCCCGGTTTATGGCGAGCAGTGGTACGCGGCCCAGACCTGGGACCGGGAGCGCCGGGTCATCCACAAGGCCGAGGTTGTCGACCTGCCTGGTCGGAAGCCGCGGAACAACCTGCGGTTCGTGGTGACGAACATGAGTCTGACACCGAGGGCGGTCTATGACATCTACCGCCGGCGCGGGGACAGCGAGAACCGGATCAAGGAGCTGAAGGGCGAACTGGATCTGGGCCGCCTCAGCTGCCACGGGTTCTGGGCGAACCAGCTGCGTCTGCTGCTGTCGGCAGCAGCGTTCTGTCTGATGCAGGCCCTCCGTCTGCGGTTGGCGAAGATCGGCTTGGCCTCGGCCCAGGTTGGGACCCTGCGACTGCGTCTGTTGAAAATCGGTGGGCGCATCACCCGTTCGATGCGGCGGTACGTGATCCATCTGGCGGCGGCGCATCCATGGACACACGAATGGCAGCAGGCGGCTCGGACCTGGGGCGCTGCGGTGCCGTAGCCGGCAATCTTCCCGAGACAGACCGGGACGGCGGACGAAGCGACGGATAGGTGTGCCCGGAAACGCGGACCAAAGGTGCCCCGGCGCCTTCAACGTGGTAGAATCTCCGATGGTGACGGCAGCGCTGCGGGCGCCGCGGCTCAGCGGGGAGAAATCGAGGGCACGGCGGCCTCAGGTGTATGCTTCATGAATAATGCGGGTTAAGGCGCAGCCATGTCACAAAAAGCCCCGCCTCCCGGAGGAGACGGGGCTTCCTTTGGCGCAGAACGCGCCGGTCATTCGGTGATGACGATCGTCACATATTCAAGCGAGAACCCCGAACTGATGTCGGGATGTTCGGCGCAGCGGGCACGGGTCCTGACGTAATAGGTGCCGGCCTCGTCAAACGTGACCTCCAGCGAAGTCGAGGTCGTCCATTCGGTGAAATCGGAACCGTAGATATTGGGCCCGTACTCCAAATGGTACTCGAGCGCGTGACCGGACGTGCTCTCCGCATCCGCGGCGAGGTAGGACGCCGGCACTCCCACCGTCCCGGTCACGTCGCCGGTGATGGTGGGACGAA
>CBDUYZ010000419.1:0-2263 GCA_965371575.1 uncultured bacterium | reverse complement strand
GTTGGCATAGATAGTCACGTCGTCGCCGATGGTCGGGTGCCGCTTGCCGCCCTTGACCAGGGTGCCGTCCTGGTTGCGAGGAAAACTGAGGGCCCCCAGGGTCACCCCCTGGTAGAGCTTGACCCGCTCACCGATCCGGGTGGTCTCTCCGATGACTACACCGGTGCCGTGGTCGATGAAGAAATACTCCCCGATTTCCGCACCCGGGTGGATATCCACTCCCGAAAGATGATGAGCCCACTCACTCATGATCCGGGGCAGCAGGGGCACGCCCATCCGGTACAGCGGGTGGGCCAGGCGGTGGATGGAAATGGCCTGTACGCCCGGATAGCAGATAATGATCTCCTCAGTGCTGGTCGCCGCAGGATCACCCGCGAAAGCGGCTTCTACATCCCTGTCCAGGAGTTTCCTGATCTCGGCCAACTTCTCCAGATATGCCATGGCCAACGCGCGGCCTGCCGCCGCGAAGCGGTCCTCGTCCAGGGGCACTTCGGCCATCGTCCAGAGTTTTTCACACTCGCAATTTTGGTGCTGGCAGAATTCCAGGGTGCGCTCGATGACATCGGCGAGATGCTGGCTCACACTATCGAGACGAGCCCCCACCAGCAGTTCCAGGTCGGCGTCCCGGGGCACGGGAGCGCCGTGGTAACCCGGAAACACCACAGCCAGCAATTCTTCCAGGATTTCCACGATCACCTGCTGTGAAGGCAGGTTCTTCTCCCCGATCCGGTTGATGCTCCCGGTCGTCTGATAGATACCGACAATTTCCCGGGTCACTTCGCGCAGCCTGTTGGTTCGATCCTGGTTGGTCATGGAGCGTCCCCTAGTACAGGAATTCCTTGAAAAGGTCCGAAGAAAGGTAGCGTTCCCCGAAGGAGGGAATGACCACGACGATCCTCTTGCCTGCCATCTCCGGTCGCTCGGCCACCTGGACGGCCGCCAGCAGGGCCGCCCCCGCGGAAACCCCCACGAACAGACCCTCCTTGCAGGCGGCGCGCCGAGACATGGCCATGGATTCATCGTTGCCCACGGTGATGATCTCGTCGATCAGGCCGGTCTCCAGAATGGCGGGGATGAAGCCCGCCCCGATGCCCTGGATCTTGTGGGGCCCGGGCTGCCCGCCGGAAAGTACCGGGGAATCCGCCGGCTCCACCGCCACGGTGATCAGATCCGGGTTCAGTTCCCGCAGCCGGCGCGTGACACCCGTGAGGGTTCCGCCCGTGCCCACGCCCGAGATCAGGACATCGACCTGACCAGCGGTATCGGCCCAGATCTCCTCGGCGGTGGTACGGTAGTGCACGTCCGGGTTGGCCGGGTTGGAGAACTGGTCGGGCATGAAGGCGCCCGGCCTTTCCTCCACCAGTTCTTCCGCCCTGGCAATGGCCTCCTTCATCCCGCCTTCGGCCTCGGTCAGCACCAGTTCCGCCCCCAGCGCCCGCAGCGTGGCCCGACGTTCCAGGGACATGCTCTCGGGCATCGTCAGGGTAACCTTGTACCCGCGGACCGCTCCCACGAAGGCCAGGGCGATGCCGGTGTTTCCGCTGGTCGGCTCGATGATCTCCCCTCCCGGCGTCAGGCGCCCGTCCTTTTCCGCGGCCAGGATCATGGCCAGACCGATCCGGTCCTTGACGCTGCCCATGGGATTGAGGGATTCCAGCTTGACCACGATCTCCCCGGGTCCCCGGGACAATCGCTTCAAGCGCACGAGGGGCGTGGCGCCGATCAGGTCGGTCATGCTGTCGTGTATGGTCCCGCTCATCGCAAACCTCCTGCGACCCGCTCGAATGACGGCGCGCCGGTCAGGAAAACAAAGGCAGACCCGGGTCGAACCGGGCGATTTAAATTCCTCGGTGAGTATACATGATAAAAAAAGTGTAGATTTCCGGCTACTACACCGGACACCGCGGGAGCCGGGAACAACGAGCCCGGAATCAGGACAGCAATTTTTTGGCCAGTCGGTCGAGTTGATTCTTGTCGCCGAGCGTGACCAGCATATCCCCGTTGTGCAGAACAGCTTCCGGCCCCGGGTTGAACACCATATCCCCAGTGCGCTTCTTGATGGCGATGACCACCACGTCATAGCTCTCGCGGATCTCGGAATCCTTGAGAGCCACTCCGTCGAGAGCCGAATCGCCGCCGATGAGCAGTTCCTCGAACATCAGGTCCAATCCGCTGCTCCGGGTGGCGATTTCCAGAAAATCACTCACGGTGGGCCTCAGCAGGGCCTGCACGATCCGCATTCCGCCGATTACGTAGGGAGAAA
>CBDUYZ010000418.1:0-2285 GCA_965371575.1 uncultured bacterium | reverse complement strand
TGGTCTTTGCGACCCTGGCTGGATCTGGCGCCACCGCCCAGGAAAACTTCCGGGTCCTGATCAACTAGATCGGATCCTTTTCCTGGAGTCATCCGGGCGGGTTGCCAGTGGCAAATTGGTTTAGCAACATGAACAGGTTCGGGCTGCCCGGAAGTGTCTGTCAGACACGTCCGGGCGCCCGTCTGTTCAGGACCCTGGCTTCCGCCCTGTGGCTGTTGGCCATCGCGGCGGGATTGGCCGCCGCGCCGATCTCCGCAGGGGCCCAAACTCCACCCGGGACCTTCATCGACAATATCGCCGTTGCACGCTATGCCGTGGACGGCGCCACCAACCTATCCACGGTGTCCAACCAGGTGACCATCATCACCGTCGAGCTGCGGACACCGGCGGCCATCGAACTGCTCCAGTACGCGCCGGCCCGTCCCGACGCCGAGATGATCAACGTGGCGCCGACTTCCTACAGTACCGACGGGACGGCCGAGGGTGTTTTCATCCTGTTGCCGCCGCCGGTGCCGCCGGGCCGGGTTCAGCCGCTCGACGTGAGCCAGCCCCTGCCCTTGACACCGCGCACCCTGATCCACCAGGGCGAGCCGGTGTTCATCCGCGTGACGGATTTCGATCAGAACCTGGATCCGACCGTGCTTGAAACAGTCATCCTCACGCTGGCTGTAGTGCCCGCCGGCGACTCCATCATGCTACGGTTGACCGAAACGGGACCGGACACCGGCGTGTTTGTGGGTTACGTCCAGACCGAGGGCGGGGTCGCGCCGCAGGCCCTGGACCCGATGCTGACCGTGGAGGCCGACCGCACCGCCGAGGTCTCCTATGTGGACGCCTTTGATCCCACCGACATGGTGATGGTTTCGGCCCTGATCGATCCCACTGGCAAGGTCTTCGACAGCGCCACCGGTCAAATGGTCGACGGGGCGTCCATCACCCTGGTGGACATGAATACCGGCCTGCCCGCCGTCGTGTTCGGCGACGACGGGGCCAGTATCTTTCCTTCGACCGTGATGTCCGGCGGCACGGCCGTCGACAGCGGCGGTCATCAGTACGATTTTCCACCGGGGGGTTACCGTTTCCCCTTCGTGGTGGCCGGCAACTACCGGCTGGATGTGGAAGGTCCGCTGGCCTACACATCTCCCTCGACGGTTCCGACGGCCGACCTGCAGCTTTTGCCCGGCGCCCCGTTCGCCATCGTAGAGCCGGGTTCGCGCGGCGAGCCGTTCCCAATCAACCCGGGTCCCTCCCTTTACGTTGATTTGCCTGTGGACCCTATCCCCACCTCGGACCAGCTCGCCCTGACCAAGACGGCCAGCCATGAGCTGGTCAGCCAAGGGGATTTCTTCCAGTACACCCTGCGCCTGCAGAACCGCGGGGCCGGCATGGCGCTGCAGACGGTGATCACAGACGAACTGCCGCCGGGCTTCGCTTTCCAGCCGGGTTCCGCGACCTCCGACGACGGAGGGCCCTTCGAACCGCAGATCGCCACGGACGGCCGGACGCTTACCTTCAATCTGGGCGACGTGCCCATGTCCGGGGTGGTGGGCATCCAGTATGTGGTCGAGGTGGCCGCGGGGGCCGAGCCGGGCGAAGTGGTCAGCACCGCCTGGGCCAACGCGGAAGGCGGCGTGGCATCGGGCGAGGCGGTGGTGCGCACACTGGTCCGGGACGTCTTCTTCCGGGATACCGGCTTCATCACCGGCCGGGTGGTCGTGGGAGAGTGCGAACTGTCCCGCGAAGATGAACGGGCCGGGGTGCCCGGTGTTCGGGTCTTCCTGGAGGACGGAACATTCAGCGTGACCGACGACGGCGGACGCTATCACTTCGAAGGCGTCCCGGCGGGCGCCCACGTGGTGCAGGTGGATGTCGCGACTCTGCCCGCTCGCCACGAACCTCTGGGCTGCTTCGACGATACGCGGTCAGCCGGACGACCCTACTCCCGTTTCGTGGATATCCAGGGCGGGACCCTGTGGCGGGCGGATTTCAATCTTCGCTACATCCCGGAACCGATCCCGGAAGGCGAGGTGACACTGCAGCTGGCGACCTCGCGGATGGGCACGATCCTCGGTTGCCGCATCGAAATCAACGAGGGTCCCATCGACCTGGAGAATCTGGGTCTGACCGTGATTCTGCCCGATGGCGTGGCCTACCGGCCCGGCAGCACCCGTTTGGGCGGCAAGGTTTACGGGGATCCCGACATCCAGGACCATTTCCTGATTTTCCGGCTGGGCGGGGCGGTTTCCGATTCGAGCCTGGTCCTGCGCTTCGAATCAGAATTAACC
>CBDUYZ010000417.1:0-2291 GCA_965371575.1 uncultured bacterium | reverse complement strand
CTTCGGCATCCATGGCCTTATCCCCATCGCCCTCGTCGAAGGGATCCAGTTCATCCACGGAATCATTCTCTTTGACGGGCTCCGGATCCTCGACCAGTTCGGGCAGGTTTTCAAATCCGCCCTGGGTCTTCATGAACTCCCAGGCGTTCTGGTTGGCGAAGGAAGCCACGTCGATGACCAGGGGCTGGAAACCGGCGTCTCTGATCAGCTCGGCATGTCCGAGGATCATGTCCTTCTTGGCCGCCACCAGCAGAAGTTCCATCTGGTCCGCCCCGATATCCTCCTGCAGAATCTGGAAGTCGAGTGTGATGTCGTCGATGTCGAAGGGTACGTGCTGTTCGGCCTCCCAGTAGATGGCCTCCCGGGCATCCTCTTCCGACATCTTGTCCATGACGATCTTCTTTACGATGACCGCCCGGCCAGCAACCGCGCTGGCCACAGGTTCGTTGGGAATGCCAGCCTTGTCCGCTGCACTGCGGATGGCCTCGATCACCAACTCACGATCCATGATCTCGCCTTCCACGATGGCGTCGGGCGGCAGATCAGCCATCGCGAAATGGGTGATCACCGGTCGATCATTACTCAGATCGAGCCTGAGGCACTTGATGACATTGGACCCGATGTCCATGCCGATAAGTGATTTCTGTTTCCTTTTAAGGAATCCGAACATGTCAAGCCTGCCTCGCTGTTCGAGCGTTCATGTGGGGGACACCCAACTCTCTTTCGGGGATCCCTCGGGTCAACCGCAACATGCGTGCCACAAGTCTCATCGGCCGGCCTCTAGGTGCCTTGAGCTAAAATCACTGGAATTCTGGGATGATTGAAAGTAGAGCAAAATATGGTTGAAAACGGTTCCCACCCGGACCCGACGGAACGGGACGAGATTTGCCACCGGGGATCAGAATCGTGACAAGTACCAGGCGAAGATGTCGCCGCCGAACATGAGAACCACGGCGGCCGCAGCGGCCAGAAAAGTTCCGAAGGGCAGCTTGGCCGCGCCGGCCAGACGGCCCCTGCCCTTTGTGATCGCGTACAGGGTTCCGAACAGGGCGCCTCCGAACAGCACGGCGGGCACACCCCAGGGCCCCAGGTAAACGCCCACCAGGGCCATCAGCATCACATCGCCCCCGCCCATGCCAACCACTCCCCTGACCAGTCTGTATCCGTAGGACACGGCCAGAATGACGCCAGCGCCTGTGAGGGCTCCCAGCATTGCCGATGGTAGCGCGGGGTTCCCGAAAAGGGACATGACCAACCCGATGGCCATGCCCCACACGGTCAGTGTGTGCGGTATGATCATGTGCTGCCAGTCGATGATTGCAATATCCAGGAGAATAAGGAGAAAAAATGAGGCAGAAAGCCCGTCGATCGTCAAACCGAACCTCGCGACCGCGACCAGTACGCAGGCCGCTCCCGCGAGTTCAACCAGCAGGTAACGGACCGAAATCGGCGCTGAGCAGTGACGACAGAGGCCGCGCAGAAGCAACCAGCTGAACACCGGAATATTGTCATACCAGGTTACGGTCTTTTCGCAGGATGGGCAGAATGAGCGGGGCCCCACCACGCTCAGATTGCGGGGCAAACGGTAGATCAGGACGTTGGAGAAGCTTCCGAAGCAGGCCCCCAGCCAGGCTGCCATGATAACGGGTAGGATTCCGAACGAGGCGAACATCATTTCAAATCTCCGGGAGGGGACCGATGAAGTCCTCGCCGTAGATCTTCCGTTGTTTGATCTTCCGGTTCAGCTTCGTGATCATCTTGACGGCCAGATCCTTCATGTGCTGGCTGTCGGTCGATTGGTAGAGATTCTTCCACAACTCGAGGGAAACGCGGTCGTCTCCGGCCCTGTAGCTCGCGAAGGCCGCAAAACGGGGTTCCTTGTCCGACGCATCGGAACAGCGTCCGGCCACCTCGAACCAGTAGGCAGCCCGCGGAAAGTCGTGCTCCATCACATAGTAGATGAAGCCGATCTGGAACGGAAGCTTGGCCTTGTCCGGGTTGGCCAAGATACCCCGCTTGAGGATATCGATGGACCGCGGGACGTCCCCAAAGCTGGACCAGAACACCAGAGAGGCGAAGTAGTAGGCTTCCTCGAATTCGGGGTCGAGTTTGGTGACGCCGTCGATCAACAATTCGAAGTAGCGAAAATCGTTGTGGCCCTTGGCGTAGGCGCCGTAGTACTGGACGAAGCGGAACCACAGATAATCAGCCATGGCCTCCCGGAACCCCAAGGTTGATTCCACCAGGAAGGTCCCCGAAGGGAAATAGAGCCTTTCCTGCTGAAGAGCGCG
>CBDUYZ010000416.1:0-2292 GCA_965371575.1 uncultured bacterium | reverse complement strand
CGAACCCGTCATTTCAAGCCGGTGGATCGTCACCGGACGGGCGTCGGGTTCAGGAACATCCTGACCGGAACGGGCCAGTTTGTACAGGGGCTGGCCATCCTTTTTGAGGGCGGAAATCACCGGAGGGATCTGCAGAATGTCGCCACGAAATCCGGCCAGACACGCGGTCACCTTTTCCGGCGAGTCCGGGACAGGCGCCGTACAAATGGTCTCCCCTTCGCGATCCAGGGTGTCGGTACCGGCGCCGAAACGAACCGTGGCCGCGTAGGTCTTGTCCAGGCCCAACAGGAAAGGAGCCAGCCGCGAACCCTTGCCGACCAGCACGATCAACAGGCCCGTGGCCAGGGGATCCAGGGTGCCCGCGTGACCGCATTTGAACCGCGGGGGTTTCGGCCCGCCGTCGGGCCAGCGACCCCGGCCACGCCGGGGGGCCAGATCAGGGTAGGTGCGGATCAGCACCTGGCGAACGTGCTTCACGACGGCGAAGGAAGTCACTCCGGAGGGCTTGTCGACCAGCAGGATGCCGTCCGCGGCGTTCATCCCGGCAGATCGTCCTCATGGACGCTCTGAAGAGCGTCCGTCAGATCGGCTACCAGTCTGGCGGTGACATCTGCCAGCGACCCTTCTATCGTGCAGCCGGCGGCCTGTTTGTGGCCCCCGCCCCCGTATCCGGCGGCGACGGTCTGCACGTCGCCCTGGCCGCACACGCGCAGGGACGCGCGCCAGGTCTCCTCACCGATCTCCTTGAGGAAGGCCACCAGGCAGACACCGTCCACCGCGGTGGCGATGTTCACGAAACCCTCGGTGTCGGCCATGGAGCCGCCGGTCTCGGCCAGCATCTCCTCGGTGGCGTTGAGGGTCAGGATCCTGCCTGCGGCATGGTACTCGAAGGTCGCCAGCACGCGCTGCAGCATGCCCACGCCCTCCTGGCGGTAACGGTGCAGGGTCGTGCGGGCCACCTTGGCCGTGTCGACACCCATGACCGACAGACGACGCGCGATTTCGAAGGTGAAAGGCACGGTGTTATTAAAGCGGAAGCCGCCCGTGTCGTTGATCAGTCCGGCGTACAGGTTGGTCGCCATGTCCAGGGTCAGATCGAAGGGCTCGTCGCCGAACTCGTCATCGCCTTCACCGAGGGCCGTGATGACCTGGTGGATCAGGGTGCAGGACGAACAGGCCCGCGCATCTACCCAGCCCGGCTCGGGGGCTTTCCGCCCGCTGACCAGATGGTGGTCGATGCAAAAGCGCTTGTCGAAGCGGCCCAGCGTGTCCTCCAGCGGTCCGGTCCGGTCGATGCGGTGGCAGTCGACCAAGACCAGCAACTCAGGCCTTTCGGCCGCGTAAAGTTTTTCAACCTCTTCACTTGTGGTCACGCGGTCATAACCCGGCAGATCCCGCAGGCCGACCGCCGGATCCAGATAGCTCAGGACCCGCACCTCGCGTCCCATGCCCCGCAGGGCCTCACCCAGGGCCAGGGCGCTGCCGATGGCGTCGGGATCGGGGTTGTGATGGGGCGCCACCCAGATGGATTTCGCTTCCCGCAGACCGTGGATCAGTTCGGCGGGAGGGACCAGGTCGTCCAGGGTCAACTGTTTCATCTTTTCCTCTTCGGTCCGGAATTCGCCCTTGCTCGCGAGGTCGTTCAAAATATCGTCCATCTCCAGGCCCTTCTCCACGGAATCATCGTAGACGAAACGCAGTTCCGGAGCCTGCCGCATACCGAGGGTTCGCACCAGCTTGCTCTGCATGAAACCGCGCGCCTTCTTCAAACCCCGGAAGCTCTTCTTGCGGTCCTCCTCGTCCCCCATGACCGAGTAGTACACCTGGGCCACCGAGTGGTCCCGGTTCAGCTTCACGGCGTTCAGGGTCACGAAGCCCACGCGGGGATCCTTGACGGAAACATGCAAAAGCTTGCTGAGCACTTCGAGTATGGACTGGTTCAATTTATTTGTCCGGTAGGGATCCATTTCAATCCTTCAGTATCTGGGTTTCTCACCGGCCGGACTTCCAGGATAAAGCCCCCACCCCCCTCGGTAAACCCTCAAGGCTCTTGCCACGTGAGATTGAGTGTACCGATTTGTCTGCGGTGAAGGGTCTGGACGGTCCGGTAAACCGCCCTGGCGGGGTGTCTGGAGGTGTCCGTAGCCACGGATGGCGGAGGACACCGTAAGCCAAGCCGGCCTGGACCAGGATGTTCCAGGCCGGCGTCCCTGACAGGGCGGATTTCCGGGCCGTCCAGGCCCGGCCTCGCGTACCGCGCGGTGCGCGGGGTCTCCGCGCGCTCGTAGGCTT
>CBDUYZ010000415.1:0-2302 GCA_965371575.1 uncultured bacterium | reverse complement strand
GAGCAGGAGGTAACCCGTGGCGGGAGCCGGGGTAAAAATACTCAACAAGCGGATCCGTTCCGTCGGAAACACGCAGAAGATCACCAAGGCCATGAAGATGGTCGCGGCGGCCAAGCTGCAGCGTTCGCAGGGCAGGATGCTGGCCGCGCGCCCGTTTTCGCAGAAGCTCGCCGAGCTGATGCAGCAACTCGCCGGCACGGACGACATCCGTGATCCCCTGTTCGAGATCCGTCCGGTCAAGAGGCGGCTGTTCGTGGTCATCACCTCGGACAAGGGCCTGTGCGGCGGGTACAACATGAACGTGTTGAAACTGGCCCAGGCTGCGGTCGACGAATCGGCCGCTTCCGGCGTCGAGACCGAGATCTACGCGATCGGTCGCAAGGCCGCCGACTATTTCCGCAAGCGGAATTACACCGTCTTCATGAGTCACGAAGACTTCGGCGGCAACGCCGACAGCGAGCGCGGCAGGATCGTCGGCAACAACGCGGTCGTCGCCTTCCTGGCCGGGACCTTCGACGAGGTAAGGATCATCTACTCGTCTTTCGTGAGCACCATGACCCAGAGGCCGGTCGATGTGCCGCTCTTGCCGATTGCGCCCGAGGCGACCGCAGGCGGGGAAATCGAAGCCGCCGCCCATGACTACATCTGGGAACCCAGCCAGGCCGAGATGTTCGCCGTCCTGTTGCCGCTGTACCTGCGCAACCGGGTGTTCATGACCCTGAGCGAAGCCTTCACCAGCGAACACGCCGCCCGCATGACGAGCATGAGCGCGGCGACCGAAAACGCCGGCGAGATGATCGACGCCCTGACGCTGCAACGCAACCGCGAACGGCAGAGCGCCATCACCGCCGATCTGTTGGATATCGTGGGCGGCGCGAACGCCCTGTAACTGCTACCAGCAAGGAGAGAAGACAAATGGCCGAGAACTACGGCAAGATCCAGCAGGTCATTGGCCCCACGGTGGATCTCGAATTCGATTCGGATCACCTGCCGGAGATCCTGAACGCCATCCGCATCACCGACCAGAAGCGGGGCATCGACCTGATCACCGAGGTCGCCCAGCACATCGGCAACAACGTGGTGCGCACGATCGCCATGGATTCGACCGACGGCCTGGTCCGCGGCATGAAGGGTCTGGACACCGGCGGGCCGATCACGGTGCCGGTGGGCGACCAGTGCCTAGGGCGTCTTTTCAACCTGCTGGGCGAGACCCTGGACGGCAAGGGCGATCTGGCCGAACCCGACAAGAGGTCGCCGATCCACGCCGCCCCGCCCAAACTGACCAACCAGGGCGAGGCCAACGAGATCTTCGAGACCGGCATCAAGGTCGTCGACCTGCTCGCACCCTACGTCAAGGGCGGCAAGATCGGCCTGTTCGGCGGCGCCGGGGTGGGCAAGACGGTGATCGTGATGGAATTGATCCACGCCATAGCCACGCAGCACGGCGGCTACTCGGTGTTCTGCGGCGTGGGCGAGCGCACCCGCGAAGGCAACGACCTGTGGCTGGAGATGACCGAGTCCGGCGTGATCGACAACACCGCCCTGGTCTTCGGGCAGATGAACGAGCCGCCCGGAGCCCGTCTGCGCGTGGCTCTTTCGGGTCTGACCATGGCCGAGCACTTCCGCGACGTTCTGAACCAGGACGTGCTGCTGTTCATCGACAACATCTTCCGGTTCACGCAGGCCGGATCCGAAGTTTCGGCCTTGCTGGGTCGTATGCCCAGCGCGGTCGGTTATCAGCCCACTTTGGCCACGGAGATGGGCCAGCTGCAGGAGCGCATCACCTCGACCCGCAGCGGTTCGATCACCTCGGTACAGGCCATCTACGTGCCGGCCGACGATCTGACCGATCCCGCGCCAGCCACGGCCTTCTCGCATCTGGACGCCACCACGGTGCTGTCGCGGCAGATCGCCGAGCTGGGCATCTACCCCGCCGTGGATCCGCTGGACTCGACCAGCCGCATCCTCGAGCCTGGCGTGCTCGGTCAGGAACATTACGATCTGGCGCGTCGGGTGCAGACCATCCTGCAGCGCTACAAGGATCTGCAGGACATCATCGCGATCCTGGGCATGGACGAGCTCAGCGACGACGACAAGGTCACCGTCGAGCGCGCCCGCAAGATCCAGAAGTTCCTGTCGCAGCCGTTCTTCGTGGCCGAGGTGTTCACCGGCATGAGCGGCCGCTACGTCAAACTGGAGGACACGATCCGCAGCTTCACCGGCCTGGTCGACGGCGAGTACGATCACGTCCCCGAGCAGTGCTTCTACATGTGCGGCGCCATCGAGGAAGTGCTCGAGAACT
>CBDUYZ010000414.1:0-2312 GCA_965371575.1 uncultured bacterium | reverse complement strand
CCTCAGCGGCTCCCCTGCCGGCCCTGGCTTTAATATGCACTCAGGATCTCGTTATAGGCATCCTGGCTGAGCCAGCGTGGCCCGTAGACCTCGCCGGTCCGGGATTCATAGACCGAGACAAACGCCCGCAGGTGATTGTGCGAACCCTTCAGCAGGTTTTCATAAACCAGGAGGATAGCCGGCAGTTCCGCCCCGGCCATGGCTTCTTCCAGGTCCAGGATATCGATTTCCTCGATGGCCAGCCCCACCAGCAGTGCATCCGTGAGGGACTGCGAGCCGCTTTCGATCAAGTCATTGTAAAGGGTCTGCAGATCCTCGTTGGAAAACACTCCGGGGCCGTTGTCCCCGACCGGATCTTCCAGGCCGTAACGATCCAGCAGCAGCATGACCGCATCGGTGTGTCTCTGCTCGCTGGCCGCGATGTTGGTGAATATTTTCAGCTCGTACTGCCCGTACAAAACGGTGTACACATCATGGGCCAACTTTTCTTCTTCGCGCATGAAGAGAATATCGGCAATTTCCTCCTCACTGGGTTCACCAACCGGCATACTGTCCAAAGTTTCCCTTATTTCCTCGGTGGAAAGAATGTCATCCTGGCTATCGGCCAGGAACTGGGGACTCGTGGAATCGTCGCGGCAACCGGCTATGAGTACGGCCATGACCATGATAACGATCAAGGTTGTCGTCTGGGTTTTGCTGATCATCGGGGATCCTCGCTTCAAGATTATGGTAAGATGATTCAATCGAACATCTCACCTGTTGCAACCCCTGTTCCGATCCGTGCATGGCCCGCGTTATTTACATAACGCCTTATTTAAAAATAAGTTATATATTTAACGACTGTTTTACTCCTGAAATCGACAGTACCTCCCGCAGTTTACTGCGGAACCAGGACTGCGGCGCGCAAATTTCTGCGAACTATTCGAGAATGGATCAAGGCCTTGAGGATGCTCGCCTGCCATCGGTTGTGACAGACCAACGGCCGTGATACCTTTGCCGAGTTGGATTATCCTGCGATTCCCGATCCCGAAAGGTTCCTTCATGCGCCGATTTCTCCTTCCGGTCTTCTCCGCGCTGATTGTCCTGGCCGGCGCCGGGCCCACCGCCGCCTGTACCAACTTCCTCGCCACCAAGGGGGCGACGGCCGACGGTTCGATCATGGTGACCTACACCTGCGACGGGGAATTCCACCCGCGCCTGCGACGGCAACCTGCGGCCGACCACGAACCGGGTGCCATGGAGCAGATCAAGGACTGGTCGGGTAACTTGTTGGGCGAAGTGGCGCTGCCGGCCCACACATACCAGGTCGTCAACCTGATGAACGAACACCAGGTGACCATCGCCGAGACCACCACGGGCGGGCGCGAAGAGCTGATCAACCCCGACGGCCTGCTTCACTACTGGACGTTGATGCGATTGGTGCTGCAGCGGGCGGCCACCGCGCGCGAAGCCGTCGAGGTGATGGGCACGCTGGTCGCTGAGTACGGCTACAGCAGCAGTGGGGAATCCTTCTACGTCGGCGGACCTCAGGAGGCCTGGGTCGTGGAGATGGTCGGACCCGGTCCGGGTGGCGAAGGCGCGCACTGGGTGGCCCTGCGCGTGCCGGACGGTTACGTGATCGCCCACGCCAATCTCGGCCGCATCGACACCTTCGATCCCGGCGACAGGAAGAACTGCCTGGCCTCCGAAGGCATGGCAGAGTTCGCCACGGCCAACGGCTGGTACGATCCCGACGGCCATGGGGAATTCAGCTGGCGAGAGGCCTTCCACCCCGCCACGCCGCAGAACCTGCGTTACACCGCGACGCGCGTGTGGAGCCTGTACCGGCGCTGTGCCCCCTCGCAGGAGTGGCCGCTGGATTTCCACCGCGGCGTCGAGGGCGCGGAGCCTTTGCCGCTGTGGATCAAGCCGGAAAAGAAACTCACCGTGGCCGACGTGTTCGAACTCATGCGCGACCACTACGAGGGCACCGAGATGGACATGACCCGGGGTGTGGATGCGGGCCCCTACGGCACGCCCAACCGCTGGCGGCCCATGGGCTGGGAAGTGGATGGACAAAACTACACCTGGGAGCGCCCCATCTCCACCCAGCAGACGGGTTTTTCCATGGTCACCCAGTCCCGCGACTGGCTGCCCGACCCCGTCGGCGGCCTGACCTGGTACGGCGTCGACGACACGTATTTCACCTGCTATGTGCCCCTGTACTGCGGCATCGAGTCCGTGCCTGAGTCCTTCGCCACCGGCAGCCTGGGTAAATTCGGCTGGGACTCGGCCTGGTGGGTCTTCAACTTCGTGTCCAACTACGCCAACCT
>CBDUYZ010000413.1:0-2313 GCA_965371575.1 uncultured bacterium | reverse complement strand
ATGAATCGGCTCCTGTCCAGGACTTTGCCCGGGCTAGCGGGGATGCAGCCTAAAGAAACTCATCGAATTAATTTCAGGCGCGACCCCTTGGGTGTCAATAATAATAATATTAGGCAACTCTTTTGGTCCCTTGCCGTGATATCAGTATACTGATGTCACGCTACAAAGAGAATAGAGACAATTCTTGGCTCGAGTTAAGCATATTTCCCCCAAAAGTAATTTATCCTCCGGTGCGGTGCGGAGACGGTTCTGTGCGGTTCTGGTCGTTCTGGCCGTAATTGTTCCTGCGACGCCGGTTCATCCCCAGATCCAGTTTCCGGGCCCCGTGGAAGTGAATCTGGGTGCCGAGGCCCTCAGCGCGGTTTCCCTTCCTCTCGAATTGGGGAACCCCGACTTCCTGGTGAGCGGGAAGGGTGACGGAAATCTCGTTCTCCACCGTTACTCGTCTACCGTAAGGAGGTTCCTCCTTAACCAGCCATTCCAGGTCGGTGGGAGGATTGTCGATTTGATCCACTGGGAAGGACGTTCTCTTCTGCACCAGGGTGTTGTGGCTGCCTCCGTCAATCCGGACCGGGTAATTTTCCTCCAGATCCTACCGGAGACGCCCTACTTCATCATTGAGGGATATGTGGACCTGGAGGAGGACCCCGGTACCTTATCCTTCCTCGGGGAACTGGCAGGCGGAATCCCTGAATTGGCGGTATCGCTGCCAGGGGTAGACAAGGTGGCGTTCTTGAGGCAGGAAGGGGAGGTTTGGAACCTTGCCTCGGTGCAAGACACAGGGGACAAGCCCCATTCCATTCTGGGCATTGATCTGGACGGAGACCAGATCCGCGAGCTGGTGACGGCCAACCGGGGTCCGCTTTCCGGTACCCTCGGCATTTTCCGCAGAGATCCGGACGGCGAATATGTGGGGACTCAGCAGGATTTCACGGCGGGTTTTCCCTCCCGCCTGGCCGGCTATGATTTAGACGACGACGGTCTGCTCGAACTGGCCGCCACCGTGGAGGGGTCGCCGGAGTTGGTTCTGCTGCATGCGGTGGCCGGTCAACTGGTGGAATTCGAGTCTGTCGGACTGACACTTCCGGCGGACTGTGTACATCTGACCGTTCTGTTCGACGGAACGCCGGGGCTTTTCACAACCAATCAGGATCGGGGGCTGGTAGACTTTTTCCAGTTCCAGCAGGGCGCCTGGATCCGGCGAAATTCCTATTATTCCGGCTGTCAACCCCTGGCCACAACTTCCGGCGAATTCAACGGCGACAGCGGTCGCGACCTGGTGTCCGTGGGCGGCGACGCCAACATGGTGACCGTCATGTTCGCCCATTCCCAGCCTGGTTTCTGGGGTTACCGCGCTCAGGCCCTCAGCGCCAACCCGAGCGCTTCGGGGCTGGCCGACTTCGATGGAGACGGCCGTCGTGATCTCGCGGTTGTCAACGTGGAGCAACACATACTCAGCTTCTTTCCGGGCCTGGCCGATGGAGGCTTGGCGGTCACGCCTACCGATTTTACCCTCTCTTTCTTTCCGGGAGAGGTGGCGGTCCTCGATTCGGATGACGACCCCGAGGCAGAGCTGGCGATCCTGGATGGTTCCGGCGGCGATGTGTGCATTGCGGATTTCGTCCCCGGCCAAGGTTTTTCCATCGTGTCCCGGACAGCGACGGGAGCATCACCGTTCTTCATTTCGACCCGGGACATCGATGCCGACGGTTACGAGGATCTGCTGATCATAACACGGGAAGAGGACGAAGTACGGGTCATGTTCGGAGCCGGGGACAATTCCTTTCCGGCTCAGGTGGTTCTTGGTCTGGACACCGGGGCGGATTGGGCTGAGGCCCTGGATCTGAATGCCGACGGCCTGCTCGATCTGGCTTTCACCGACGGGGGCTCACGCATCTGGACCACGCTCAACCAGGGCAACCGGTCCTTCGGTCTGCTGACTTGGCTGGAATCCGGGCATGGCGCCGGCATCATGGCCGTGGGAGACCTTGATCAGGATATGGATGAGGATATCGTCGTCGTCAACAGAGTGGACAAGGCCCTGGCCATGTTCGAAAACACCGGCGGAGGTGTTTTGACCAGGCGTATAGAAGCCTTAAGCCTGGTGAGCGCGCCGTCAGGAATCATCATCCGGGACATGGATAGGGACGGCCACGCCGAGCTGGTGATGAACTTTCGCGAGGAAAGGTTGCTCGGTATTTCCATTTCCCAGGGCAGTTGGGGATATCTCCCGCCCAGGACTTTTTCCGGCGGTCCCTACGTGATGCTATTCGACGTGGAGGACTTCAACCTCGACGATGTGCCGGACATCCT
>CBDUYZ010000412.1:0-2335 GCA_965371575.1 uncultured bacterium | reverse complement strand
GATATGATCACATGGGGACCCCTGCGTGGATTGGTCCGCTCCGTCCTGTTCAGACCCGATCGCGCCCCAACCCCTTTCCAGGCCACCGAGATCGTGGTGGCCGCCACGAGGTGATCCCATGCAGTCCAAAACGAAGGTTGTTCTCACCATGATCCTGTCGCTCATGGCCCTGGCCGGTTGCGGAGGCGGAGACAAGGCGCCCATGGCCGAAATACGTCCACATGAATTGACGCTCCACGGCGACACCCGCATCGACAACTACTTCTGGCTCAACGACCGGGAAAACCCAGAGGTCATCGCCTACCTCGAGGCCGAAAATGCCTATCTGGCCAAGACCATGGCCCACACGCAGGAGCTCCAGGAGGAGCTGTTCGAGGAAATGAAGGGGCGCATCAAGAAGGACGATTCCTCGGCGCCTTACGAATTGAAAGGCTACTGGTACTACACCCGCTATGTAACGGGCGGTGAATACGGCCTGTACTGCCGCCGGCCGGGCAGCATGGCTGGCGCCGAGGAGGTCATGCTCGACGGCAACGCCATGGGAGAGGGCCTCGGCTACTTTTCCCTGCGCGGAGTCAACGTCAGTCCGGACAGCAAGCTGGTGGTCTACGGAGTGGATACCGCCGGCCGCCGGTTCTACACCCTACGTGTGAAGGATCTGACCACAGGCACGATACTGCAGGATGAGATAAAGGACGTGACCGGCAACGTGACCTGGGCCATGGACAACAGGACCCTGTTCTACACCAGGCAGGATCCCGAGACCCTGCGCTCGTATCAGATCTGGCGGCACGAACTGGGGACTGATACTTCCCGGGACGTTCTGGTCTATGAGGAAAAGGACGACACCTTCAACTGCTACGTTCGCCGCTCCAAATCGGACAAATTCCTGTTCATCAACTCCAGTCAGACTCTCAGCAATGAATGGCGGCTGCTCGAAGCCGATACTCCCACAGGTAAGTTCCGCGTCTTCCAATCCCGGCAGCGGGAGGTGGAGTACAGCGTGAGCCATCAGGGCAACAGGTTCCTGGTGCTGACCAACCTTCATGCCACCAATTTCAGACTCATGGAATGCGGTCTGGAGCAGACCTGGCTGGCGAACTGGAGGGAAGTCGTGCCTCACCGTGACGACGTTCTGCTCGAAGATGTCGAAGTCTTCGACGACTACCTGGCCCTGGGTGAACGGTTCGACGGCCTGACCCACATAATGATCGTGCCCATGGATGGAAGTGAGCCTCATCACATCGATTTCGGGGAGTCCACCTGGGCGGCCGGGGCGTCGTACAATCCCCAGATGGATGTGCATATCCTGCGGTTCGCCTACACCTCGCTGACCACGCCCCGGTCCACCTTCGCCTACGACATGCGGACCCGGAAGAAAGAGCTGATCAAACAGCAGGAAGTCCTCGGCGGTTTCGATGCGGCCAATTACCAGGCTGAGTATCTGCATGTTACTGCGCGGGACGGCGTAGTGGTTCCCGTATCCCTGGTCTATCGCAAGGGATTCGCACCAGATGGCGCCAGTCCTCTGCTCCTGTACGGTTACGGTTCCTACGGTTACAGCATGGACGCGGGGTTCAACTCCTCGCGCTTGAGCCTGCTGGACCGGGGTTTCGTCTATGCCATCGCCCATGTCCGCGGCGGGCAGGAGATGGGCCGTCAATGGTACGATGACGGCAAGTTGCTCAAGAAGAAAAACACCTTCACGGATTTCATCGATTGCGGTCGCTACCTGGTGGCTGAGAAATACACGTCCAAGGACCGTCTCTTCGCCGCGGGTGGGTCGGCCGGCGGGCTGCTCATCGGCGCGGTGGTGAACATGGCTCCGGATCTGTGGCGCGGCGTGGAGGCGGGGGTCCCCTTCGTGGACGTGATAACCACGATGATGGATGATTCCATTCCCTTGACCACCAGCGAGTACGACGAGTGGGGCAATCCCCACGAGAAAGAATACTACGACTATATGCTCAGCTATTCACCCTACGACCAGGTGACCGCCCAGGCCTACCCCGCCATGCTGGTCACCACCGGGCTGCACGACAGCCAGGTGCAGTATTTCGAACCCGCCAAGTGGGTGGCGAAGTTGCGGGCGGTGGGCACCGGCGACAATCCGCTGATCTTCAAGATCAACATGGAGGCCGGACACGGCGGCAAGTCGGGCCGGTTCCGCCGGCTGGAGGAGGAGGCGCTGGCCTACGCGTTCTTCCTGGATCTGGTCGGGATCGCGGAGTAGTCCACACTGGCAAAGAAAAGCCCCGGGCGGTAGCCCGGGGCTTTTCTTTTGTGCGCCAGGCATGGCGCGTAGCGCCTTGACTGGCGCTGTTCCGGCCACTGT
>CBDUYZ010000411.1:0-2340 GCA_965371575.1 uncultured bacterium | reverse complement strand
TCTCACGAAGCTGAAGTTTGTAGTCCGAGGGTTTACGCCCGCGGCGACGGCCATGTTCGCCCGGCCCATAGGGCCTGCGTTCAATGGCACAAGAGCTGCTGTAGCAGCGCTCGCCCTTGAGAAAGAGCTTCATCCCCTCACGACGGCAAAGCTTGCACTTCGCGTCAGTGTACCTGGCCATTGCTAACGAACCTCCCGAACGGCCGCGGTTTCCCTCCGCGCCGTCCCATGATTGAAATTACAGCCGACGGCGCTTCTTGGGCCGGCAGCCATTGTGGGGAATGGCGGTGCAGTCCTTGATCCTCGTCACTTCCAGACCCTCGGCCTTGAGGCTGCGCACGGCAGCTTCCCGGCCTGATCCGGGACCCTTCACCCATACCTCGACCTTGCGCATGCCGCCGTTGAGCACTTCATGAGCGCAGAACCGGGCGGCGAGTTGGGCGGCGAAAGCGGTGGACTTCCGGCTGCCCTTGTAACGGCCCTGGTGTCCTCCGGACGACCAGGTAATCACGTTACCCTGAAGATCGGTCATAGTGATGAGGGTGTTGTTGAAACTCGACTTCACATGGGCCACACCCAAGGAATCCAGCTTCTTCTTCTTCTTGGACTTCCTCGCCTTACCCTTATTATCCTTGGCAGTCGCCACGTCAAACCTCCTGGCACCTCGGGGGCGCTACTTCTTCTTGCCGCCTGGACGGGACTTGGGTCCCTTACGGGTACGGGCATTGTTCTTCGTGTTCTGGCCCCGGCAAGGCAGCTTGCGCCTGTGCCGCAGTCCGCGATAACATCCAATATCCATCAGACGCTGTATGTTCATTGCGTTTTCGGTACGCAGGGTACCTTCCACCTGATATTCCTTGTCGAGGATCCCGATGATCGAACGGGTCTGCTCTTCCGTCAGATCCTTCGTCTTGGTCTCGGGATCGATGCTCGCCTTGGTACAGATCTGGACGGCCCGGAAATCACCGATGCCGAAGATGTACGTGAGCGCGGTTCCTATCCTCTTGTTATTCGGAATATCCACACCGGCGATGCGTGCCACTATGGCTCCTTTCTTCCTGTCATGATCCCGCCGGGGCCGTCGTGAGCCGCCGTCCGCGGTGGGATTCCACTATGGCCAACCGGCCGGTTCAACCCTGGCGCTGGTTGTGTCGCCGTGTGACACAGATCACGCGTACGACTCCCTTGCGCCGGATGACTTTGCATTTCGGGCAGATCTTCTTGACCGAGCTGCGTACTTTCATTTCGTTGCCTCCCGCCGGATCCCCGGGACCCGTAACTCATATTCTGGAACGACCAGCCCCTACTTGTAACGGTAGGTGATGCGTCCCCGCGTCAAATCGTACGGGGACAGTTCCACCGTCACCTTGTCCCCCGGCAGGATGCGGATGAAGTGCATGCGCATCTTGCCGGAAACGTGTGCCAGTACGACGTGCTTGTTTTCCAACTCGACCCGGAACATGGCGTTGGGCAGGGCCTCGATGACCGTGCCTTCCACGCTGATTCCTTCTTCTTTCGCCATCTGTTCAGCCTCTCAAAAAGCCGCTACACCAGACCCGCGTCGGGTCAATATCTTGGGGCCGTCGTCTGTCACGGCCACCGTATGCTCGAAATGGGCTGAAAGCCCGCGGTCCGCCGTCCGAATCGTCCACTCGTCCTTGTCGGTGACGACCCGCTTGGTGCCGCAGTTGATCATCGGTTCAATTGCGATCACCAGCCCCTCCTCCATGACGGGGTCGGGCATCGTGAAACACCGGAAGTTGGGCACCTGGGGATCTTCATGGAGATCCCGGCCAATGCCGTGCCCCACCAGGGATTCGACCACGAAAAACCCGTTGGACCTGGCGTGCTGTTCAATGGCGATCCCGATGACGGAAATCCGCCTGCCGGGCTCGATGGCCTCTATTCCGCGCTCCAGACATTCCTGGGTCACCCGCAGAAGCTTGGCCGCCTCGTCGCTCACCTCGCCCACGGGAATCGACTCCGCGCTGTCAGCATGCCACCGGTCCTTGATCAACCCGATGTCGATGCCGACGATGTCGCCTTCGACCAATTCCCGGCCCGAGGGGATGCCGTGCACCACTTCCTCGTTGACCGAGATGCAGGCAGACGCAGGAAACCCGTGATACCCCTTGAAAGAGGGGGTACAGCCGGCTTCCTTGATCATGGCTTCGACGACTTCATCCAGGGCCTTGGTGGTCACTCCCGGGACCACCAACTTCCGGATTTCCAGGAAGACAGAAGCCAAAATCTCGGCGCTGGCCTGCATTTTGTCAACCTGATCGGCCGACTTCAAATTTATGTTCAGCTTGCTCCAGGACACCTACGACTCCAGGTTAC